>JBILXQ010000119.1:0-7535 GCA_044378375.1 Planctomycetota bacterium | reverse complement strand
ATCCAACCGTACGGTGTGCTTGTCGCCAAGAGCGCAAAGCCTAGCCAAGCACTCCACTCAAAGAAGTAGTTGGGGTGGCGCGAATAGCGCCACAGTCCTTCACGGCAGGTCTTGCCCTTCGACTCGGGCCTGCGTTTGAAGCGTGCCAGTTGTGCATCGGCTGTGCTTTCGCCCACGACAGCGATGGCGACGATGGCGCAGCCGAGCACTTCGGTCCAATGCGCGCTGCTGCCTGTGTTGCCGACGGCCAACAGGAACGGCGTGGCCAACAGCACCGCCAACACAGCTTGAGCCGCGTAGAAGGCGAGGAACTTGGGCTGCGCCTGCTCGCCCCATGCGGCGCGCAAGGTGGCGTAGCGACCATCCTCCGGCTTGCCTACGCGGTCACTCCACAAGTGCCACGCCAAGCGCGCGCCCCACACGCCGCCGCACAACCCCACCATCCAGCGGTGGACACTCGGTGTTGTTGCAAGCAGCGCATACAGCACAGCCAGGCCGCCCACGCAGGCCGACCAACCGACATCCACAGCGGTGGCATTGCGTGTGCGCGTCTGGCGCAGCCACAACAGCACCATGACGGTGACACACCCAGCCAAGCCGGGCAGCACAAGCGTCAGGATGGCATCAAGGGACACGTCGGTAGCCTACGAATGCCGAGGGCGCGGTGGATTCACCGCGCCCCCAGCTAGGTCAACTTTGCTTGTAAGGGTGTAGCAGAGAGACTCTACATCCACCCGCGGCTCGAGTAGTCGTTCATGGTGATCACCAACATGATGATCAACCAGAAGAAGCCCGAGGCGACGAACAGCCAGGTCAGCTTGGAGGCGTACTTGACGTGCATGAAGTACAGCACGACCAGCAGGGCCTTCACCGAGGCGATGACCAAAGCCACGATGACGTTGAGTGCACCGAGGTCGATGGTCGCCGACCAGACCGTGACGATCGTGCCGACGACCAGAGCGAAGAACACGCCCCAGTAGAGCGACAACGGCATGACATGGTGACCGGCGTGTTCGCCGTGCCCACCGTGAGCGGGTGTGTGGTCGTGCGCCATCTCAGTGTCCTCCGGCTAGGCCGCCAGTGTGCGCGCCGAGCAGATACAACATCGGGAAGAGGAAGATCCACACGAGGTCAACGAAGTGCCAGTACAAGCCGGCGTTTTCGATCGCCACATAGCGTGTGGGGGTGAAGTGACCAGCGGCAGCGCGCTTGTAGATCCACGCCATCAGGATCAGGCCCACGATCATGTGGAACGCGTGCAGGCCCGTCATGGCGAAGTAGATCGAGAAGAAGATGCGTGCTTGCGGCCCGTACTCGCCGAACTGCGCGACATCAAAGCTCGGTCCCGGGATCAGGTTGGTGTGCCACTTGTGCGAGTACTCGAAGTACTTCACCACCAAGAACGCGGCACCGAAGATCATCGTCAACACGAGGTTGACGAGCATGACCTTGCGGTTGGCTGTCTGCGCGCCGCGAATGGCCAAGGCCATCGTCAGCGACGACACGATCAGCACCAGCGTGTTCAAGCCACCGAGCTTCCAGTCGAGGTGCGAGCTGGCCAGCATGAACGCTTCGGGGTACAGGTTCCTGTACACCGTGTAGGCCGTGAACAACGCACCGAAGAACATCACTTCCGTGACGAGGAAGGCCCACATGCCCAGCTTTTCGGATTCCTCCTGCTGGGCGAGGTCTTCGAAGTGATGCGAGACCGGCGGAAGCACTCCGGCCGGCATCGCGTGTGAGTGATCAGCGGACAACGGGGGCCTCCTTGCCGTGCTGTTGCGAGGCTTGGCCGTAGGCGTAGGCCTCTTCGTTCACGACGGGGATCTGTTCAAAGTTGTGGGTCGTGGGCGGAGATTGGATCTGCCACTCGAGACCGGTTGCCTTCCAGGGGTTGGCACCGATCTTCAAGCCGAACTTCACCGACCACAGCATGTAGACAAAGATCATCAGGTAGCCGGCGCCCATCAGCGACGCGCCGCCCGACGAGAGGATGTTCAGCTCGGCCCACTCTTCCGGGTAGTAGTGGTACCGACGCGGCATGCCCATGAAGCCCAGCACGAACTGCGGCAAGAACGTCAGGTTGAAGCCGACGAAGATCGTGATGGCGGCAAAACGACCCCAGAACTCGGGGTACATGCGGCCGAACATCTTGGGCCACCAGAAGTGGATGCCACCGAGGAAGGCCATCACCATGCCGCCCACCATCACATAGTGGAAGTGTGCGACGACGAAGTAGGTGTCGTGCACGTGCAGGTCGATGGCCATGATGCCGAGGAACAGACCGGTCAAGCCACCGATGGTGAAGAGACCGATGAAGCCCATCGCGTAGAGCATCGGCGTGGTCAAGTGGATCTCGCCCTTGTACAGGGTCGCCATCCAGTTGAAGACCTTCACGGCCGAGGGCACAGCCACCAACATCGTCAGCACCGAGAACACGAGGCTCGCGTAGGCCGACTGACCGCTGGTGTACATGTGGTGACCCCACACCATGAAGCCCAGCACAGCGATCGCCATCGAAGAGAAGGCGACGAAGCTGTAGCCGAACACGCGCTTGCGCGAGAAGCAGGCGATGATCTCGGAGATCGCGCCCATGCCCGGCAGAATCATGATGTACACGGCCGGGTGCGAGTAGAACCAGAACAGGTGCTGGAACAGCACCGGGTCACCGCCGAGGGCCGGGTCAAAGATGCCGATGCGGAAGATGCGCTCGAGCGCGACGAGGAAGACCGTCGTCGCCAGCACGGGCGTGCCGAGGATCATGATCAAGCTGGTCGCGTACTGCGCCCAGATGAACAGCGGCAAGCGGAACCAGGTCAAGCCCGGCGCGCGCATCTTGTGGATGGTGACGATGAAGTTCAGGCCCGTCAGGATCGAGCTGAAGCCCGTCACGAACACCGCCAGCGCTGCCAAGGCCACTTGACCGTTGGCGTAGGTTGAGCTGTACGGGGTGTAGAAGGTCCAACCCGTGTCGATGCCACCGGTCACCGCGGCAATCAGCGTCATCACGCCGCCGATGATGTAGATGTACCAGCTCAACAAGTTGATCTTCGGGAACGCGAGGTCGCGCGCACCGATCATCAACGGCACGAGGAAGTTGCCCAGGATCGCGGGGATCGAGGGCACTAGGAAGAAGAAGATCATCACGACGCCGTGCATCGTGAAGAGCTTGTTGTAGGTCTCGCTGTCGACCACATCGCCCTTCGGTGTGGCGAGTTCGAGGCGCATCAACGCCGCGAAGGTCGCACCGATCGCGAAGAACGCGACCACCGAGATGAGGTAGAGGATCGCGATGCGCTTGTGGTCAACCGTCAACAACCACGACTTCCAGCCGTAGCCATCCGACCAGAAGCTCTTGGTCTCCGCGTGCTCGCGAGTTGCCGGAGCTGCAGCGTGCGTAGTGCCCATCTCAGTTGCCGTCCTTCGCCTTCAGAGACTTGATGTACGCCGAGATCTGGATGATCTGTTCTTCACCGAGCTGCCCTGCGTAGGTGGGCATCACCGGGTCGTAGCCCGCGACCTTCTTGGCCATCGGGTTGAGGATCGATTCACGGATGTAGGCGTCGTCGACGAGCACCTTCACACCGCCTTCGAGGGTCTCTTCCTTGCCGTGCAGTCCGACCATCGAGGGACCGCGCGCAGGCGAGCCACCGATCATCGTCTGGCCAGCTTCCACAGGGTGGCAGCTCGCGCAGCGCATCGACTCGAACAGGTTCTTGCCCGCGACTTCGGGTGCTTCACCCGTAGAGCCCGACAGCCAACGCTCGTATTCGTCCGGCTCCATCACCGTGACCTTGCCGATCATCTGCGAGTGCTTTGTACCGCAGTACTCGGCGCAGAAGAGGTGGTACACGCCGGGCTTCGTGGGCTCGACCCACATCTGGCTATAGCGACCAGGCACCACGTCGCGCTTCACGCGCATGGCGGGGATGTAGTAGCTGTGAATGACATCTTCCGAGGTCATCGTGAAGCGGATCGCGCGGCCGACGGGGATGTGAAGATCGTTGATCTCACGCACGCCGGTCGGGTGCTGGGTCTTCCACATCCACTGCTTGCCGACGACATACATGTCGACAGCATCGTCAGGCACCTTCTGGTGGCGCATGTAGAGCGCGGTGCCCCATGCAAAGATGCCAATCACGATCACGAGCGGAATGCCCGTCCACACCAGCTCCAGCAAGATCGAACCTTCGATCTGCGTCGCCGGGGGCGAGTCCTTGCGCTTCTTGTAGATCGTCACGAGCGCAACCACGCCCACGAAGATCAGTGCCGTGAATACGACGGTGAGGCCGACGAGGAACCACCAAAGGAGGTCGTACTCGCCGGCGATCGTCGAGGCCGATTCAGGCAGCAGGGGGATGTCTTTCCACATGGTTCGGGCAGGGGGTCACGCTCCGGCGCGCGCCAGGCGGCGTTCGCGTCGTAGCTGGAAGATCATGTAGCCGAGGAGGACAGCAACCGTCAGCGCGCCGAGACCGCGCACGACATTGGTCACCACGAAGCCGTAGGCCCCAGTCTTGGGGTCGTAGTGGTAGCAGAGCAGCATCACCTTGTCGGTGAGCGAGCCGATCTTGCCGTCGGATGCTTCGACGAGCGCCAAGCGCAGGTCGCGCATCGCGAACTCGACATCGAAGAAGTAGCGCGACACACGCCCTTGGGGCGTCAACACCACGATGCCGCCGGGGTGCGCGTACTCGTCGATGCCTTCGTCGTACCAGTAACGGAAGCCGACCGAGTCGGCGAGCGCATTGATCGAGGCTTGCGAGCCCACGAGCCAGTGCCAGCCTTGCTCGACGGTAGAACCCGGCAAGCCGGCGATGTAGCGCTCTTTCTTGGCCGAGGCGAGCGCGCTGGTTTCGGTCGGATCGATCGACACCGTCACGATGTCAAAGTCCTTGCCGACCTCCATGCCCAATACGCGCAAGGTCTTCACGAACCCGTTCAGCACTTGCGTGCAGAGCATCGGGCACTCGTAGTAGACCATTGTCAAAACAATCGGACGTTCGGAGCGATTGAGGAACTCGCCGAGGCGGACCTCACGCCCGCTTTCATCGGTGAACACCGCGTCCACCGGCACTTGCGAGTCGAGCTTCTGGTCAAAGCGCGTGTCGCGTGTCGCACGCGAAGGATCCTGGGCGTAGGCAACAAGACACGAACCCACCATCAGCGCGGCCACTGCCAGCGCTTGACGAGCGAGTTGGAGTCCTGTGCGCACGCGCTTCATCTCATTCCTTCGGGCGTTCCGCTTGCGGCAGACCCTTCTTCATGACGAGCTCTTGGGCGCGCTCGACGGGCACATTCGCCACGCCTGCAGCGCGATCGACCCAGCCGTAGCCATCGCCGTCCTTTTGCGAGACGGGCTTCTGCTCGTTGTGGGCCTGCCAGTCCTTCACGCGCTCATCGGCGCCCTTGAAGGCATCGATGGGTTCGCCCAAGTGGCTGCGTGCGTCACGACCGAAGTCGCGCCACATGTAGGTCTGGTAGGGCGTCGCCGTCTCCAGCGTGGCACCGGGCTGGCTCTTGGCCGCGCTCACTTGCATGTTGTCGACCTTGCCATCCGGCCCGGCCTTCACGATCAAGCGGCCGTGATCATCCCACGCCAAGCCGCGGAACGACTCGAGGTGCGGGCCGGGCGCGAACTGCGAGTCCTTGACCGACAACGGGTGCGGTTCGTGCGACTCGACGCCGGGCACCTCTTTGAGCGCATGCAACAGGCCGATGCTGCCCACGAGCGTGATGGCTGTGCCGATCGACAGCCAGACGGTGAACTTGACGATCGGGCCGAAGTGCGCGTCCGTCGGCTCATAGCCGGGGTGCGATCCGTACTTCATCTTTGCCATGGTCGTTCTGCTTTCGTCCGATCAGTGCTGTGAGGCCAGTTCGGCGTGAATGGCTTCGTCGTGTTGCTTGGTCGTGATCGGCGCGGCCTTGAGGCGGCCGACGTAGAACCACAGCCAGATGCCCGTCAGACCCACCGGCAAGGCAAAGTCGAGCCAGTGCGGTGCCAACCCGTGCTTGTACATGGGCGTGATCTGCCAGTAGGTGTCAACGAAGCGCATCAACAGCACGAGGATCGCGACCTTGGGCACCAGAGTCGCGTCGCGCTTGATGCGGCGCATCAACAACAGGAACCACGGCACGAAGAAGCCGAAGACGACGAGCGAGAGCGCCACGCCCTGCCAGCCGTGATCGGTGCGCACGAGGTACCACGGCGTCTCTTCCGCGAGGTTCGCCGACCAGATGATCAGGAACTGCGAGAAGCTGACATAGGCCCAGAACATCGTCAGGGCGAACATCAAAGTGCCGAGGTCATGGAACAGGTTCGGCTTGGCGAACTCCTTGTACGGTTCGCAGTCGCGCACCCACGAGGAGAAGAGCACGCCAAAGGCGAGCACCGACAGGCCTTGGCTGGCGATGAAGATGACGCCGTACATGGTCGAGAACCAGTTCGGGTCAGCTGACATGGCCCAGTCAAAGGCCGCGAAGGTCATCGCGAGGAAGTACAGCACGATGCCCGGGCCGCTGATGATCTTGGTGCGCCGCAGGTAGCGGCGATCGCCGGTCTCTTCGTACTTGCGTTGCGCGGCCACGAGGCCGAAGCCCAACGCGGCGAACACGACGAAGTACAGGATCGCGCGGCCCGTCCAGAACTCGATGTTCAAGTACGGCTGCTTGTGCGTCAGCAGATGGCTGTCCTTGACGGCATCCAAGTCCGTCCACGGATAGAGCCAGAAGTGCCCGTGATAGTGGCTGCCTTCGTTGTGCGCCGTCTCACCCGCGCCCGGATGCGTCCACGCCGCAACCAAGATCGGCAAGAAGAACAACACCATCAACGGCAGCGTGCGGATCGACGCTTCCAGTTGACGACGAATCGCCAGACCCCAGAAGCCACCCGTCAGATGGTGGATCATGGTGAAGCCCAGGCTGCCGAGGCACAGACCCAGCGGGAACCAGAAGGCGAACAGCCACGACTGGTAGAACTGCTGCGGGTTCTGCGCGAAGCCGATACCGCCTGCGATCAGGCCCAACACGCCGAGAGCGAGACCGACCTTTTGGATCTTGCCCAGCTTGGCTTCGAGTTGCGGGTTCATCGTCGTCATCTCACTGACCAGTGCTGCTGGAAGGACCGTTGGTCGTCGAGGTCGGGATGGCATCGAGCTTGGCGCGCTCCTCAGGCGTCAGCTCGGAGACATTCGTGGCCTGCGACTGCTGCAACACGCGCACATAGGCGACGATGGCCCAGCGGTCTTCCGGCAGGATGCGGTCGGAGTAGTCGTACATCACGCCGAAGCCGTTCGTGATCACATCAAAGAAGTAGCCCGGAGCCGACTTCTGCAGACGCTCGATGTGATAGCTCGGCGGGCGCTTCATGCCGCGCTGGACGATCATGCCGTTGCCATCGCCCACTGGGCTGTGGCACGGCTGGCAGTAGATCTGGTAGCGCTCCTTGCCGCGCGCCAAGATCTCGGCCGTGACTTCCATCGGGAAGGTCTCGGCCAACTTGCCGTCGACTTTGCCGCGATAGAAGTGATCGT
>JBILXQ010000118.1:0-7565 GCA_044378375.1 Planctomycetota bacterium | reverse complement strand
CGTCGATGCCGTAGCGCAACATCACGAGTCGCGAGAGCCCCAGACCGAAAGCGAAGCCGGAATAGCGGGTCGGATCAATGCCGCCTGCTTTCAGCACATTCTCATGCACCATGCCGCAGGGCAACAACTCGATCCAAGTGGATTGTTTGCACACACTGCAGCCCGATTTGCAGAACGGGCAGCGTGCGTCGAGCTCGAAACCCGGCTCGACGAACGGAAAGTAGCCCGGGCGCAGACGCACTTCGATGTCCTTGCCAAAGACGCCACGCAGCAGCGTCTTCATGGTGTGAATCAGATGGCCGACAGAGACATCCTCATCAATGACGAGTCCCTCCATTTGGTGGAAGGTGTGCTCATGCGAAGCATCCGTGGTTTCTTGGCGGAAGACCTTGCCCGGAGCAATGGCACGAATCGGCGGACGGCGTGTCTCCATGGCGCGTACTTGCACCGGTGACGTGTGCGTGCGCAGCACCAAGTGACCTGCAGGATCGCAACGGAAAGTGTCTTGCATGTCGCGCGCGGGGTGATCGCGCGGAATGTTCAACGCCTCAAAGTTGTACCAGTCCAATTCGATCTCGGGCCCGTCGAGCACCTCGAAGCCCATCGAAGTGAAGAGGTCCTCCAACTCACGCACCACTTGCGTGACGGGATGCAATGTGCCGCGCTCCGCACGCGGCGCGCGCAGCGTGGGATCAAAGCCCTCCACATGGCGCGAGGCGAGAAGCGCACCCGCTTCCAGAGCAGCCTTCTTGGCATCGAGTGCGGCCTGCAGCTCAGTCTTGATGCGATTGGCCGCTTGCCCGGCGGCTTTGCGCTCGGGGCCCGGCAAGGTAGGGATGGATGCCAAAAGTGTGGCGACCACGCCTCCTTGTTCGAGCGCTTCGCGCGCAACGGCGCGCAGATCCTCCACCGTGGCCGCCGCGGCGACGCGCGCCAACAACGACTGTAGGGTCACCTCGTGATCAACTGGCTGCTGACTCATGACCGCAGACTGTAACGGAGCCAACGCGGCGTTGGAAAAGGTTCGAGGCCACTCTGGAGCCAGTCCAGAGCGGCCTCGCATGGAACCTATCCGGTCGGATGCTTAGGTGCGGGCCGTGCGGGCCTCGGCAACCAACGCATCGAAGCCAGCCGGATCCTTGATCGCGATCTCGGACAGCTGCTTGCGATCGAGCTCGATACCGGCCTTCTTCAAGCCGTCGACGAGCGTCGAGTAGTTCATGCCACGCACGCGAGCAGCCGCGTTGAGGCGGATGATCCACAAGCGACGGAACATGCGCTTCTTCGTGCGGCGGTCACGCGAGCTGAAGGCCCACGCGCGCAGCAGGGTTTCCCGCACCGTCCGCCACAGGGTCGAACGACCACCGCGGAAGCCCTTGGCGGCCTTGAAGTAACGATTCTTCTTCTGGCGGCGCGGAGCGCCAATCTTGATGCGAACCATGGTAGATCAGGGCTCCATCATGCGGCCGATGAGGACCGACCAGGTTTTATTGAGAACCATGCGACGACGGAGCTTGCGGCCCATCTCGCCGTTGTAGGTCGCGTGCATGTGGCCGCGACCCGGCTTCGAGCACACGGCCTTGCCGTTCTTGCTCATGCGGAAGCGCTTCTTGACCGCTCCCTTGGATTTCATCTTGGGCATTGCTCGTCCTCGATTCCTTTTGGGTGGGTTTCGACGCCCCGCTCCCAGGCATGCCCTGCCGGTTGCGGGGGCCCGATCGCTTGATCGGGCTTGGAGGGCGGAAAGTGTAGCGTGGAGCGGGGAAAGAGCCAAGAGGTGATACTGGCCCCGACGAATGTGCACGACTTCGCACCACATTCTGAGATGGGTGGAACGCGGCAGGCCGGCCTCCTAGCCTTGACTATGCTGGAAGGCTTCCCAACCGCCCGTTTGGACACCTGGATGAGGCCCGTGCGCTCGTTTGAGCCAGCCGCAGGCAAGGTCGGCCAAGCAGACCAGCCCCCGGCCCAAGGCCCGCCGCCAAGCCGGCACTGAGATTTTTTTCATGTTCCGCACCGTGACCGGCCCCTAGAGGCCTCGGGGGCGGATAGCCGCCACGGTTCGTGCACACTCATCGGGGCCAGTATCACTTCAGAAACTCCTCGCCGTCGCCAACCCACTCACCACCCCTCCCAACCTCACCGCCTCAAACACCTGCCCCTCCGTCACCCCTGCCGCCACCAACACCGCCTCATGCGCTCTCACACAATGCTCACACCCATTGACCGCCGACACCGCCAGCGACATCAGCTCAAAGGTCACCTTGTCGGTCTTCGGCGCGGCGAGTCGCTGCATGCGCAGGCGCACGGGTAGTTGGGTGTACCCCTCCTTGCCAATGTGATGCCGGAACCGGTACACGACATTGTTCATGGCCATCAAGGCGGCGGCGGCTTGGGCGTCATCGATGAGCGCGGGGTCGCAGTCGGTGCCAGCGGCTTGGCTTAGAGCCTCGGCCAAGGGGCTGTCGCCGCGGGAGTAGGCGCAGGCCAGTGCGACCCCGTAGCGGCGACGGGCGTCCAACTCGCCGCCACCCAGCAGGTTGTCCAAGTTGATGCGCAGGTCGCGCGCGGCATCGCCGGTGGCGGCCAGGAGTGCGTGGAGTGCTTCCATGGTCAGACCTTCAGGGTGGCTTCACCCGGCTTCCAGTTGCAGGGGCAGAGTTCGTCGCTTTGCAGCGCGTCCAAGGTGCGCAAGGTCTCTTCGACATTGCGGCCCACCGCCAGATCGTTCACGCACACCCAGCGAATGATCCCTTGCGGGTCCACGAGGAAGGTCGCGCGCAACGGGACGCCCTCTTCCTTGTGCAGCACGCCCAGCGCAGTCGAGAGCTCACGCTTGGTGTCGGCCAGCATCGGGTACGGCAGATCCTTGAGATCGGGGTGATGCGTGCGCCACGCGTGGTGCACGAATTCTTGGTCGGTGCTGATGCCGAGGATCTGTGCATCACGCTCTTGGAAACGCGTGTGAGCCTTCCCAAAGGCAGCGATCTCGGTCGGGCAGACGAAGGTGAAGTCCTTGGGCCAGAAGAACAGCACGAGCCACTTGCCCGCGTAGCTGGTCTCGGTGATGGGCGTGAACTCCTTGCCCTTCTCCAAGGAAACGCAGGCGGTCAAACGGAAGCTCGGCAGGCGGTCGCCAACGGTCAACATGTGTAGATTCCTAGTCTCGGTTGTGTAGTCACTGGCAGGCGTGTTGCAGCCCGTGCGCCACGCGAAGGTGCGCGACGCTGGTCAGATCATCGCCGCCCATAAGCCCGCCTCCCAATCGGAAGGCACGATCCCCTACATAGGCAATGCCTATGCTGCTAGAATACGCCGATAGGAGACACCTATGGCCAAAATCGACCTATCCGCCGTCAGCCTGACGGAGCTGCGTTACTTGGTGGCGCTCTCAGAAGAGCACTCGTTCTCCAAAGCAGCTGTGTCCTGCGGGGTGTCGCAGCCGACGCTGTCCGAGGCCATCAAGAAGCTGGAAGCCACGCTCAAAGTGCCGCTGGTCGAGCGCGGTGCCAAGCAGATCGAGCCCACCGCGGTCGGTGCTGAAGTCGCCGCGCGCGCACGCGCCATTCTGGATGGTTTGGCCTCCATCGGCGAAATCGCGGAGCGTGGGGCCGAGCCCTTGTCCGGCACGCTTTCCTTGGGCGTGATCCCCTCCCTGTCCCCGTACCTCTTGCCTTGGCTGCTGCCGGCGCTGCGCCGGCGCTTCCCGCGGCTCAAGCTGGTCTTCCGCGAACTGAAGACCCAAGAGTTGCTCGGCCAGTTGCTGGCACATGAGATCGATGCAGGCATCCTCGCGCTGCCGCTGCACGATGCGAGCATTGCCAGAAGCCCCATCTTCGAGGAGCCCTTCTACTTGCTCGTGGGTGAAAGCCATGTCTTGGCCAAGAAGAAGAGCATCAAGGAGGCCGACCTCGAGGGTGAGCGCATTCTCCTGTTGGATGAAGGCCATTGCCTGCGCGATCAGGCCTTGGAGGTGTGTCGACGCGCGGGCGTGGATACCACGCAGGACGACTTCCGCGCGACCAGTCTCGAGACGCTGCGCCACATGGTCGCCGCCAACATGGGCGTCACCTTCTTGCCTGCGCTCGCGGCTCGCGGCGTGAAGACCAAGACGGTCGCGTTGCCCTTCGCACACCCGCAACCATCGCGCAAGATGGCTTTGTGCTGGCGCAAGTCCCACCCGCGCCCTGCCGATCATCTGACGCTCGCGCAATTCCTGCGCGAACAAGCACCGGAGGGCGTCAAGCGCGCTTGACACCCTCCGTGCATAGCAGTCAAGTGGACTTGACGCTCACTTGTGCGCGAGCAGCATGGTCATGCGCTTGCCCATCAACTTGGGCATCATCTCGATCTTCGAGACATCGGCCAGCGTTTCCGCCACCTTCTGCATGACCTGATAACCGTGCTCCGGGTGCGCCATCTGGCGACCGCGGAAGATGCACACCACTTGCACCTTGTGACCTTCGGCCAAGAACTTGCGGCCCTGGTCAAGGCGATAGGACAAGTCGTGCTCATCAATCGCCGGGCGCACGCGCAACTCTTTCAGACCGCTCGCCTTGGCGTGCGTGCCCTTTTCCTTCTTGCGCTGCGCGTACTTGAACTTGCCAAAGTCGAGAATACGGCACACCGGCGGACGCGCCGTCGGTGACACTTCCACGAGGTCGAGCCCCGCTTGGTCAGCCAGCTTCTGGGCTTCCATCGTGGGCAACACGCCCACTTGGACGCCGTTTTGGTCGATCAGTCGGACCTCGGGGATCCGGATCTGGCGATTCACACGATATTCGGTCGAGCTCAAGAGTCTCCTTGCGATGCGTACTGGGGTCGGAAGACCACCTAGGATAGGGCAGGTGGGCGGACGGTGCTAGCCTGCTGCTGCTGAACGGTCCGTACGTGGACCTCCTCCAACTGCTTAGGATCGATGACCGAGGGCGCACCGCACATCAAATCGGTGGCGGAAGCGGTCTTGGGGAACGCCACCACATCACGGATGTTGTCGAGCCCCAGAGTCAGGGCACTCAGGCGGTCGAGTCCCACGGCGAAGCCCGCGTGCGGCGGCGCGCCGAAGCTCAGGGCCTCCAGCAAGAAGCTGAACTTGCGCTGCTGCTCCTCGGGGCTGATGCCCAGGATCGAGAAGATGCGCTGCTGCACGTCCGTGCGATGGATACGCACGGAACCCGAGCCCAGCTCCCAGCCATTCATGACGAGGTCGTAGGCGCGCGACAGCAGGGCCTCCAGTCGCTTGGGCTCCTTCTCTGCGTCGGGGCCGCCCATGTCCCAATCCAGCGGAGCCGTGAACGGGTGGTGCGCGGAATAGAAGCGCTGTGTCTCCTCGTCCCATTCGAACATCGGGAACTCGGTCACCCACGCGAAACGGTACTCACCCGGCTTGGCCGGGAAGAAGCGCTTGCCCACGGTGTTGCGCAACTCGCCCAAGGCGCGCCAAACGACCTTCTGCTTGTCGGCTACGAACAAGGCCACATCGCCTTCGTGCGCGCCCAGTGCTTGCATCAACGCAGCACCTTGTTCGCCGGCGGCAAAGCGCGCCAGAGGACCAACGCCACCGTCCGCGCCGCAGCGCCACCAGGCCAAGCCCTTGGCGCCGGCCGCCTTGGCCACGACTTCGAGGCCTTCGATGTCCTTGCGCGAGAGCTCGTGTTGCTTGGGCACCACGATCGCCTTCACGCGACCCCCGTTGGCGACGCACTCGGCGAAAACCTTGAAGGTCGACTGCGCGGCCCACGCGCCGACGTCAACCAACTCAAGGCCGAAGCGCAAGTCGGGTTTGTCCACACCGTAGCGCTCCATGGCCTCGGTCCACGATAGACGCTGGAACGGGACTTGGATGTCGATGTTCAAAGCCTCTTTGAAGGTCTCCTTCATGACCTTCTCCCAGCACGCGAAGATGTCCGACTCTTCGACGAAGGACATCTCCATGTCCAACTGCGTGAACTCAGGCTGACGATCCGCACGCAAGTCCTCGTCGCGGAAGCAACGCGCCACTTGGAAGTAGCGGTCCATGCCGGCCACCATCAGAATCTGCTTGAACAGCTGCGGCGACTGCGGCAGCGCGTAGAACTCGCCCGGATGCACGCGGCTCGGCACGAGGTAGTCGCGCGCCCCTTCCGGTGTCGCGCGCGTCAGGATCGGCGTCTCTACTTCGACGAAGTTCTGGCGCTCGAACGAGCGCCGCATCGCATTGATGAAGCGCGAGCGATGCACCATGTTCTTCTGCATCGCAGGACGACGCAGGTCGATGTAGCGCCAACGCAGGCGCGTTTCGACCGCCACATCCTCGTCTTCAATCTGAAACGGAGGTGTCTTGGACTTCGACAAGATGATGAGCGCATCGGCCATCACCTCGATCTCGCCCGTGACGCGATCCGGGTTGACGTTGTGCGGATCGCGCGCCACCACGCGACCTGTGACCGACACGGTGTCCTCGGGCGACAACTTGATGGCATCGGCGAGGTGCGTGCCGATGACGACTTGAGTCAGGCCGTACCGATCGCGCAAGTCGACGAAGTAGATCCCGCCGTGGTCACGGCGCTTGTGCACCCAGCCGTTGAGCACAACCGTCTGGCCTACATCGGCTTTGCGGAGGTCCCCGCAAGTGTGAGTGCGGCGCCAGTCAGCGCCTGTCGTGTGTCCGCTCATGTTGGGTATACGCTAGAAAACTCGGCCTGAGATCGTGATTCTAAACACAACCGCGCGCAGCAGAGTACTCCGCCGCGCGCAGTGGGACTAGCAAGCAAACTTGACGCCGTGGCTCACGCGCCCTCGGAGGAGGTGCGCAAGCGCAACAACGCACGCTTGAGCGCCGCCTCGGCGCGCACGAGATCCACGGGAGTCTTGGTGTCTTCACGGCGTGCCGCAATGCGCTCGCGAGCACGCTGCTCCGCCGCCTTGGCACGCTCCACATCGATGTCCGCCGGCTTCTCGCCAGCTTCGGTCACGACGCGCACCGTGGCACCACGCACTTCGCAGAAGCCACCCGACACAAACAGCGTGCGCGTGGCACCGCCATCGGTGTAGCGCAGGATGCCTGCATCCAAGGCAGCGACCATCGACGCGTGCTTGGGCAAGATGCCGATCTGACCATCCACTCCGGGGATCACAACGGATCCCACGGCCGTGTCCAGCGCGATCTTATCGGGCGTGATCACACGCAACGTCAGCGTTCCAGCCACGATCAGCCGCCTTGCATCTTCTTGGCCTTGGCAACGGCTTCGTCGATGCCGCCGACGTACATGAACGCGCCTTCGGGGAGGTCGTCGTGCTTGCCGTCGATGATCTCCTTGAAGCCGCGCACCGTCTCGCTACGCGGCACGAAGCGACCCGGCGTACCGGTGAACTGCTCGGCCACGAAGAACGGCTGGGACATGAAGCGCTGGATACGACGAGCACGTGCGACCACGCGCTTGTCTTCATCCGACAACTCTTCCACGCCCAAGATGGCGATGATGTCCTTGAGGTCGGCGTAGCGTTGCAGAATGCGCTGTGCTTCGCGGGCGACGGTGTAGTGCTCGTCACCGACGATCTGCGGATCCAACATGCGCGAGGTCGAC
>JBILXQ010000117.1:0-7574 GCA_044378375.1 Planctomycetota bacterium | reverse complement strand
TGGCACACCGGTCCTGTGCCGCCGGTCCGAAGTCTTGGTCGAGGCTCTCGGGACACAGGCAGCGTGGTTTGATGAAGCGACTCTGGCCGACCCGCGGGCTATGGCCACCGCCTTGGGGACGGCTTTGTCCACAACGGTCTCCAGCAGCGCGCGTGACTTGCTGGCGCGCCACACCTGGGCGCAGTGTGCGGAGGCGCATGCCAAGCTCTGGCGCATGCACGCATCACCTGTCCCGAAGCTGCGTTAGTTCCATTGCACCCCTTGATCCCGGAGCGACCTTCGGTGATCCTATTTCGCCCGATTGCCGCGGCGCGGACGAGCCCCCGAGCCGGCTGCGGCAATGCCAGCCCCCACGCACGGAAGTTTCTGTTATGTCGACCCAGACGAGCGCCACCGCGAAGACCAATGCGGTCCTGACTTACGAAGGCAAGACGCTCAACTTGCCCATCGTCGTTGGCACGGAGAACGAACCCGCAGCCGATATCGGCAAGTTGCGTTCCGCCACCGGCCTGATCACGCTCGATCCTGGTTACGGCAACACAGGTGCGTGCCAAAGCGCTATCACCTTCATCGATGGTGAGAAGGGCATCCTGCGCTATCGCGGCTATCCGATCGAAGAGCTCGCGGAGAAGAGCTCGTTCCTCGAGGTGGCGTGGCTGTTGATGAACGGCGAGTTGCCGACGCGTCAAGAGCTCGAAGGCTTCCGCACGAACATCACGCGCCACACGCTGCTGCACGAAGACTTCCGGCGCTTCTTCGATGCGCTGCCGAAGGATGCGCACCCGATGCCGGTGCTGGCGGCCACCGTGGGCGCGCTCGCGACCTTCTACCAAGGTCCTGAGACCGAGAAGCATCTGCAAGACACCGTCATTCGCTTGCTGGCGAAGATGCCGACGATTGCTGCGTGCTCGTACAAGCACTCGATCGGACAGCCGTTCGTCTACCCGCAGAACCGGCTCGACTACTGCTCGAACTTCTTGAACATGATGTTCGCCACCCCGTGCGAAGAGTACGAGGTGGATCCGGTGGTCGCCCATGCTTTGGATCAGTTGCTGATCCTGCATGCGGATCACGAGCAGAACTGCTCGACATCGACGGTGCGCTTGGTGGGCAGCTCGCAGGCGAACTTGTTTGCGGCGATCAGCGCCGGGATCGGGGCTTTGTGGGGTCCGCTGCACGGCGGCGCCAACCAGCAAGTGATCGAGATGCTCGAGCAGATCGAGCGCGAAGACGGCAATGCCGATCGCTTCGTGGCACGCGCCAAGGACAAGAACGACACGACGCGTTTGATGGGCTTTGGTCACCGCGTGTACAAGAACTACGACCCGCGCGCCAAGGTGTTGCGCGAGACGTGCGATCGTCTCGTCAACAAGCTGGATGTGTCGAGCAAGTTGCTGGACATCGCGCGTCGCCTCGAAGAGGTCGCGCTGTCGGACGAGTACTTCATCAGCCGCAAGCTGTACCCGAACGTCGACTTCTACTCGGGCGTCATCTACAAGGCGCTCGGCATCCCGACCAACATGTTCACGGTCATGTTCGCCATGGGCCGTCTGCCTGGTTGGATCGCGCACTTCATGGAGATGCGCCGCGATCCGGACAACCGCATCGGTCGTCCGCGTCAGGTGTACACGGGCGCGACGCTGCGCCCCTACTTGCCCATCGACAAGCGCGGTTGACAGCTAGCTGACATCACCAAGTAGCTGTTCTGACAGGCGGTCCGTTGAGTACGGGCCGCCTGTCGCGCATTCTGTAGCCATGGATTGGATCGGCATCCTTGCAGGCGTGGTAGTGGGAGCGTTGGTGGCGTGGTCTTTCGGTCGTGGAGCAGCACAGGCGCGTTTGGCTGTGTTGGAGCGCGAGCGCGACGAGGCACGCAACGATGCAGCGCAGGTGCGCGCAGCACTCGCCAGTGCGCAAAGTGCAGCGGCTGGGTTGCAAGCGCGGCTAGAAGAACGCGAGCGCGCGGAGGCGCAGCGCCGCGCCACGGAGAGCGAACAGAAGAAGCAACTCGAAGATGCGTTCGGGCGCTTGGCTCAGGACGCGCTGGCGAAGAACAGCGCGCAAGTGACGGCCACCGCGGAAGCGCGCTTCAAGCCGCTCAAGGAGCAGCTCGATGCGTTGCAGAAGAAGAATGAAGAGTTGGAAGCCAAGCGCGTCATGGCCTACGCCAAGCTCGACACGCAACTGCTCGGCTTGCAGCAGAAGACGGACTTGTTGGCGCAAACGAGCGAGCGCATGACCACCGCGCTTTCGTCCTCGGCTCAAGTACGCGGGCGCTGGGGCGAAGTGTCCTTGCGCAACATCGTGGAAGCTGCGGGCATGACCGAGCACTGCGACTTCGAGACACAAGAAGTGCTAGCGGATGGCACGCGCCCCGACATGGTGGTCAACCTGCCGGATGGCACACGCATCCCGATGGACGCGAAGGCGCCCCTGCTTGACTACCAAAGTTCGTTCGAGACGTCGGACGACGTTGTGCGGCGCGCGGCACTCGACAAGCACGCCAAGGCCTTGCGCAAACATGTCACCGACCTGGCCGCGCGCGACTACCCCAGCAAGCTGGTGTCGCGCGGCTTTGTGGTGTTGTTTGTACCTACAGATGGGGCGCTCGCGAGCGCGTATGAGCGCGATCCCGAACTCTACACGCTGGCTTCCAAGCTCAAGGTGTTCATCGCCACCCCCACCTCGTTGATGTCGATTCTGATGTCGTGCTCGATGCTGTGGCAGCAGAAGAAGGACCTCGACAACGCGCAAGAGATGGGTGCTGTCGCACGCGAGCTGTACGAACGAGTGGCAACCTACGCGGAACATGTAGAGAAGATCGGCGAGCATTTGGACAAGGCCCGCACGAGCTATTCCAAGGCAGCGAGCAGCTACCAGACGCGCGTGGTCTCCACTGGCAAGCGTTTGGAGAAGCTCACCGGCACACAGCAGTACAAGAAGCTCTTGCCTGAAGGTCGCAGTGAGACAAGCGACGAAAGTTGATCGACACGCACCATGATCCACAGCAGCGAACACATCGGCTTTCACCTCGCGTTTCCCGTGAAGGACCTCGACTCGACCACGGCCTTTTATGGTGAGGTCCTCGGCCTACGCCAAGGACGCATCGGCAAGGACTGGGTGGACTACGACCTATGCGGGCACCAGTTGTCGGCGCATGTGATGCCCGAGGCGTGCAAGCCGCGCGAAGCACACGATGTCGATGGCGATGATGTGCCGGTGCGCCACTTTGGACTCGTGGTGCGCTGGGATGTGTGGCAAGGACTCGCGGACCGCTTGCACGCCAAGGGTGTGCACTTCTTGATCCAGCCACATGTGCGCTTCCAAGGCAAGCCCGGCGAACAAGCGACCTTCTTCATCGAAGACCCCTCCGGCAATGCGCTGGAGTTCAAGGCCTTTCAGGATCCGGCGCGCTTGTTCGCGCGCGGCTAGGCGTCAGGGCGGATAGGTGTCAGGGCAACCAGTCGATCTGCACGCCGTTGGTGAGGTTGAACACGCTAGCAGTGCAGTACGCGGCGGAGTTGCGGTACCACGCTTGGTAGGTGCGCATCCCACCCGCTAGCGGCACCGCACCGGCGATGGCCATGGGGCTGCCTGCAACAGGCCACTGCGCGATTCCGCCGACCGTAGGTTGCGTGCCCAAGCGCACGATGGTGCCGCTGGCGCAACGCAACCCATCACCAAAGACCGCAGCGCTGGCACCCGTGCCTTGGAACAACAACGCTGTAGTCGTCGCGGGCAAGCCGCTGACGCGCAGAGTCAGCGTGTCATTCGTCACGCTGGGCAGACCGCTGCCCACCAAACGACCCGGAGTACCCGCCGAGTTGAGGCAACCAGCTGCGGCGGCCGTGCTGCTGTTGTTGCCACAGGGACAAGCGACACTGCTGCCATCACCCAAGCAATACGCGCGCACCAACGCATAGTCGGCGCGCAGCGTGCCGACCACCGTGAAGCTGCCCGTAGATCCTGACGCGGGATCGGAGAAGGCGAAGCTCGAGTTGATGGGAGCGCTCAAGCTCCAGGTGCTACCGCTGCGCACGAGCGTGCCGTTGACTGTGGTGGGCGTCGAGGTTGCGCCAACCAGGCTGCTGGTGGACGGCACGCCGCCCAAGGGCGACACAGTCAAGGTGCCCGAAGTTGCGGTGAGGATGACATTCGCGCTGAAGGTGCCGTTTGCAGCCACGGCCACGGGCAGCGATGCAGGCGACAAGGTCAAGCCCACCACATCCAGCGTGGCCAGCGGCGGCAAGAACGGCAGCGGATTGGGAATGCGGCCGCGAATGTCCGGAGTGACGAGTGCCGCTCCGCTCACGAAGCCAAACTGGGTCGCAGTGCCTTGGCTGGAGGCGACTGTGTTGAGCGTGCTGCCTTCCAAATGGAACGCGTTGCTCGGGTTGCCCACGATGGGACCGAGGCTCGAGGTGCCTGTCCACGTGAAGTTGGACTGCGCTCCGACGATGGTGAAGTCGTAGTTCTGGGCGCGGGAGGTCGTGGCGAGGGCCACTACAGCGGCGAGGAGTGCGGGAATCTTCATGTTGAGCGTGCCTACCTCCAGAAAGTCTACCCCACTGCGCACGATTCCCCTGCGGAAGCAGGTGCCGAACGACCGAAGACCTGTGTGGAGTACCACCTATGGCCTTGGTTGACATGAAGATGCTGCTGGCCCGGGCGGCCAACTTGGCTCCCCTGCCGGATGCGGCACGGCGCGCGTTGGAGCTGTCACGGGAACCTGACACCACCCCAAGCGACATCGTCGCCGCGGTCAAGACGGACCCCGTCACGACCGCACGCATCCTGAAACTCGCGAACTCGGCGGTGTATGGGCGCGCCGAGCCTGTGGGGTCAATTGAGGAGGCGGGCGTTCAGCTGGGTGTACAAAAGCTGGTGGATCTGGTGCTGACGACGGTGGCCTCACGCTGGTTTGAGACGGCACCCATGTCCGCCAGTGAACGCCAAGCGGCTTGGCAGCGAGCTTCGGCTTCGGCGGCCGCCGCCAGCATCCTTGCGCGCCTGCATGGCCAAGCATCGCCAGAGCGTGCGTACACGGCTGCTTTGTTGGCCGATTTTGGCGCACTGGTGATGACGACGGAATGGCTGGAAGAGCGCGAAACGCTCATGGAACTGCTGGCGCAAGGCGCGCGTCCCGACGAAGCCGAACGCGCCGTGCTCGGAGTCGATCATGCCACGCTGGGTGCGCTCGTGCTGGCGCGGTACAGCGTGCCGCCGGCTTTGGTGGATGCGGTACGCCATCACCATCACCCGCGCGAAGCACGCTATGAACCGGCACTCGTGTGGACGGTGTACTTGGGTCACCAAGTAGCCGAAACCCTGCTTGTCCAAAAGACTGGACAAGCACCGGTCGGCCATGCCGAGACCCTGCAGTTCGATGCCGAGGAGCTGGCAGAACTGGGACTGGACCTAGCCAGCGTCGTGGGTCTTGAAGAACTGCTCGCGCGGGAACTGGGTCACGCCAGCTAAGCCCACGCAGGTAGATGGGGTGGCTAACGGGACTCGAACCCGCGACCTGAGGTACCACAAACCTCCGCTCTAACCAGCTGAGCTATAGCCACCGTCCGAGAGTCTTGCGGCCGCGGTGTGGTCCTCCGCAGCGCCTTGGCAAGGGGGCTAACCCTCACAAGGGCCAAAGAGCATGGGACTTGGCTGGCAGACTGTCAAGAGGAGGGCAAGAGAGACTACTCTGTCCCCTGCCGTGGGCGATTCAGAGGGCAAGAGTTTCGGAAACATGAGCGACTCCCACTGGTCCCGCGCGCGGCGCGAGGCCAACGAGGAGGCGCTGGACTACTATCGCCAACGCTCGCGCGCGCCGGGTGTGGCCGAGGGCGGTGCCGAGCGCAACTACTACTGCATGGAGTGCGATGGCGTTGTGCCCTTCGATCATCGCGGCGCCAGTTGTCCGCATTGCGGTACAGCACTCGAAGGTGCGGCCAAGCGCTACTTCAACTGGGTGGAGATCAATGAGCCGCCGCACAGCGAGCTGGCAGTGCTCTTGAAGCCCGTGCTCGTGGTGTTGGGTGTGCTGCTTGTCGTGGCCCTGCTGGTGTGGTGGTGGCTGTGAGTACCGAACGCTACACGCGCCAACAGCGCTTCGCTGGACTGGGAAGTAGTGGTCAAGCGCGTTTGACAGAGGCCCGCGTGTTGCTGGTGGGCTGCGGCGCGCTGGGCGGACACTTGGCGCAGAGTTTTGTGCGCTGTGGCGTAGGCAGTTTGGTGATCGTGGACCGCGATGTCGTCGAGGAGACGAATCTGCCACGCCAAGTGTTGTTTGATGAGCGTCATGCCGTGCTGCGCATGCCCAAAGTGGATGCAGCGGCGGAGACGCTGGCGCGCATCGGTGGTGGCACACGCGTCGAGACGCGCGCAGCACACTTGGATGCGGAGCTGCTGGACGAGCTGGGCAGCGGTGTCGATCTGGTGCTCGATGGCACCGACAACTTGGAAACACGCTACTTGCTGAATGATTGGTGCGTGTCGCGTGCTGTGCCGTGGGTCTACGGCGGTGTGGTCGGTGCCAGCGGCTTGGTGCTGCCTGTGCGACCGGGCGTGGGAGCCTGCTTGGCGTGCGCCTTTCCGGCTCCTCCACCAGCAGGCACCTTGCCCACTTGCGAGACAGCCGGTGTGATCCAACCTGCTGTGGCCTTGGTCGCAGCCCTGCAAGCCGCGGCAGCCCTGCATCTGCTGGTGGATCCGGCCAGCGTGCCGTCGCGTTTACTGGACATCGATGCCTGGAGCTTGCGCGTGCGCGAGCTCGCGCTGCCACGTGATCCGCAGTGCCGCACTTGCGTGCAGCACGAGTACCGCTACTTGGCCCAAGAACGCGGGCCGCGCGCCGTCAGCTTGTGCGGCCGCAACACGGTCCAAGTGCGCGGTGCAGGCGGCCGGATGGACTTGGAGAGTACGGCGCGACGTTTGCAGGCCGATGTGCGCCAACTCGTGCGGGCTGCGGCTCTGCTGCGCTTTGAAGTCGACGAGGTGCGTGTCACGCTCTTCGTCGACGGCCGGGCACTGATCGAAGGCACAAGTGACCCGGCGCGCGCCTTGGCCGTGTACGACCGCTGGATCGGCGCGTGAATCCGGTACTCGTCGTGCTGGCCGCAGGTGCCAGCCAGAGGCTCGGCCG
The DNA here is from genome assembly GCA_044378375.1 of Planctomycetota bacterium. Taxonomy (GTDB): domain Bacteria; phylum Planctomycetota; class UBA1135; order UBA1135; genus SXXH01. Next base: position 436 of record JBILXQ010000117.1, on the reverse strand, counting down.
CACCAAGGCGCTCGTGGATTTGGGCGGAGCCACGCCGTTGCAGCACATCTGCGCGGCGGCGTCAGGTGTACTTGACAGTTCTCCCCTGCCGGCTTTGGTGGTTGCGGGCGCTGCACAGGCCGAAATCGCGGCGCGCTTGCCCGAACGCTGCCGACTGGTGGTCAATCCGCATCCGGAAGCGGGGCGTACGGGCTCGGTGCAGTGCGCGGCGCGTGCGGCCTCCGGTCATGACCTGTGTTTGGCACCGGTGGACGTGCCGCTGGTGCCGGCAGAGGTGTATGCGGCCTTGGTGACCGCGTGGGAGACAGCTGGAGCCCCCGCTCGCGGCTGGCTGGCACCACGGCACCGTGAGACTGGCCGCTACGGTCATCCCATTCTGGTGGGACGAGGCTTGTTGGAACTTCTTTCCACCTGGTCACCTGCGGAACCACTCCAT
>JBILXQ010000116.1:0-7602 GCA_044378375.1 Planctomycetota bacterium | reverse complement strand
GTGGTCTGAGTGTAGACGGCTGCTGCAAGCCCCGAGTTCACCTTCAAGTCATGCACAGCGGCGAGCAAGTCCACATAGCGACTGGTGAGTGCTTCGCGATCTGCCGCGCCCTCATAGCCCCAGTTCTCTGCTTGCCACATGTGTCCCTTCAGCGGCAGACCAATGCCACCGAACTCACCCAACACGCCGGCGCGGCGCGCTTCCACCTTGGGTGCACCCGGTCCGGGATAGACATGGATGTCCATCAGATCGCCCACGCGTTGGTCGACCCAGCCAGAAGCGTTCGAGACCAAGCGAGTCGTATCCAAGTGCTGGACCTGCGCCACCACGCGCGGCGTGTCGTACTGGCCCCAACCTTCGTTGAAGACCACCCAACACACGATGCTCGGGAAGGGCCGCAACCAGCGCACCATGGCCGCCAGTTCGCGCTCAAACTGGCGCTTGCCTTCGGCGCTTTGGTTGTTGCCGCTCGGCATGTCTTGCCAGACCAACAGACCTAGCTCGTCACAGTGCCTGTAGAAGCGCGCTGGCTCGACCTTCACGTGCTTGCGCAGCATGTTGAAGCCCAGCTCTTTGGTGCGCAGCAGGTCACTGCGCAAGGCCTCGTCGGTGGGCGCCGTGTAGAGACCGTCCGGCCAATAGCCTTGATCGAGCGGCCCAATCTGGAAGAGCTCGGTGCCATTCAAGTGCAGGCGTGGCGCACCACCGCTGCCCTTCGCCACCGTGATGGTGCGCAAGGCGCAATAGGAGCGCGCTTGATCGATGACGATGCCGCGGCGCACCAAGCGCACATCCAAGTCATACAAGTGCGGCGAGGCAGGCGACCATGCCTTCGGATTGGGCACCGTGAAGGCCAGGGCCGTGTTCGCGCGCCCCTTGGCTCGCTGGACCTCACGCACGCCATCACGCAGCGTCAGCTCCACTTCTAGATCCGTGATGTCCCCTGCGGCCTCGATCATGGCGCTTGCGTTGCCGTTGCGCGGATCACCATGCACGCTGACTTGGGTGATGTGCGCCTTGGGCACGGATTCGATCCAGACGGTCTGCCAAATGCCCGTGACGCTCGTGTAGTAGATGCCGCCGGGCTTGTTGACTTGCTTACCACGCGCCTGATCGCCCGCGTCCGTGGGGTCCCACACGCCCACGACCACCTCTTGAGTTTGTCCAGAATTCAGGACAGCTGTGATGTCGCATGTGAAGGGATCATAGCCGCCACGGTGTGCAGCAACCTCGACACCGTTGACCCACACGCGGGCATCCCAGTCGACCGCGCCGAAGTGCAGCAATGTGCGCTCATTGCGCCACTGTGTGGGCACAGTGAACTCGCGCCGGTACCAGACGCGCTCGTGTTTGCGACCGATGCCGGACAGCTGCGACTCCACCGGGAACGGCACCAAGATGTGCTCCGGCAACTCGCGACCGATGGGCGCCGCTTCGTGCTCGACAGCAGGTTGGAACTGCCACATCCCGTTGAGAGTGCGCCAACGCTCGCGTACCAACTGAGGGCGCGGATGCTCCGGCAACGGAGCGTCGGGATCTAGCTCTTTGGCGTAGATGGACTGCAGCGGACCTGCCGCAGACTTCCAATCGTGACTCGGTGTGGTACACGCCGTGAGGAGAGCGAGGATCGCAAGAGCGCGCTTCATGGCGTTGTCATACCATCTAGAGCTACGATCGCGACATGGGCACACTGCTGGAACGTTGGCACGAAGAGACCCAGTCGGCATGGTTGTATGACCGACTAGCCAGCTGTGAACCGCAACCGGCGCAAGCCGAGCTGTACAAGCAACTCGCGCATACGGCGCGTCAGCAAGCGGGCATCCTGGAAGGTGATGTCAAGCAAGCTGGCATGGTGCTGCCAGCCTTCCAACCGACGGCGCGCGCACGCATGGTGGCTGGGCTCGCACGCGCAAGCACTCCGGAGCGGATCAAGCCCATGCTCGCAGCGCTCAAAATCCGCGGCTTGTCGGCCTATGGTCGAGGCCATGCCATGCCCACCAAGGTGGATGGCATAGGTGCGCGACACAAGCGCGCAGGATCGGGTGGCACGCTGCGCGCCGCAGTCTTTGGCGTCAATGACGGTTTGGTCTCCAACGCGAGCTTGGTGCTGGGTGTCGCCGGTGCCACTGCCGGGGCAGCAACCACAGGCGGATCGAGTGCGGTGGTCATCGCAGGAATCGCGGGCATGCTGGCGGGCGCGTTCTCGATGGCCGCAGGCGAGTGGATCAGCGTGCGCACGCAAACCGAGTTGTGGGAGCACCAAATCGGCGAGGAGCGTGAGGAGCTCGAGCGCTATCCGGAGGCGGAAGCGGAGGAGCTGGCTCTGATCTACGCCGCGCGAGGCATGAAGCTCGACGCAGCGCGCGCTTTGGCGTTGGAGCTCGTGCAAGACAAAGAGCGTGCACTGGATGCACTGTCGCGCGAGGAGTTGGGGCTCGACCCCAACGAACTCGGCTCGCCGTGGGGGGCAGCGTTGTGGAGCTTCTTGTCGTTCACACTGGGCTCGTTGATTCCACTCGTGCCGTGGTTGTTGTGGGACGGCGCCCTCGCGCTGCGCGTCTCGATTGCAGCCGCTGCGGTCACACTGTTCTTGGTAGGCGCTGCTACCAGCCTCTTCTCGGGGCGCAATCTGTACTACGGCGGACTGCGCATGCTGACCATCGGTGCAGCCGCTGGCGCGGCTACATGGATGATCGGCAGCTTGCTGGGCGCCAGCGTCGGCTGAAGCTCCTGCACTTAGCGGTGCACGGGCATCTTCAAGGTGCCCAAGTACGCCACAAGATCTGCGAACTCTTGCTCGCTGAGCAAGAGCGCCAAGCCTTCGGGCATCAACGATACCTTGCTGGTCGCGCGGTCGACGATGGAGCGTTTGTCGACGCGCCGCGTCTCACCTGCGTTGTCGTACAACTCTAGGTTCTCGGCGTCTTCAGTCCGCACCATGCCAAAGAGAATGGTGCCGTCGTCCAACTCAAAGCTGGAACTGGTGTACCCCTCGGCCACTCGCGTGTTGGGTTGCAGGATCGAGCGCACCAGCTCCGCACGGTCGTACTTGAGAGCCAGATCCGTAAGCTCCGGGCCCACACGATCGCCATCGCCATTCACGACGTGGCAACGCAAGCACATCGGGCCAGAGTCGCGACGGAAGATCTCGCGGCCGCGACGCGGATCGCCCGTCAGCGTAGCCACAGCGCGTTCATAGCGTGCCAAGTCATCGGAGAGTGTGGGCGCTGAAGCGGGGCTGTCCTCATACAGCACACCACTCCCCTCGCCTTCCACCTTGACGCTGTACGACCATCCGCCGCCGTTCTGTCCCACGCGCAACCATAGCTCATTGCGGCCAGCTTGCAGATCGATCACGAACTGGTCCGCATCGGCGCTCCAACCGCGATCCACCGAGTGATCGTGCACCAACGCACCGTTCACCCACAGAGCGACATCATCGTCACTACCGAGAACCACTTTGGCGCGGCGTGCGCGCGTGCTCTCGACCACAGTATGGGCCAAGGCCGCGATATCTTGACGCGAGGCAAGCACCGCTTCGAGATTGACGAAGCCATGCTCGCGGTCGCTGCGGTGATCCACCAAGCGCAGTTGCGCATCAGCCGCAGCCAGCTCGCTTGGTTGCTTGCCGGCAGGGTTCGGTGCCGCGCGGCGCGGATAGAGCCCAACGATGGTCCAATCACGCAAAGGTGCGAGATCAGCGTAGATGGCGCGCACGCTGCTCAAGGCGCGCGGATCCAACTGTCCGGCACGATGACGCTCCTCCAGCGCGGGGCGCACGCTGGCGCGCAGGCTCTCCAACGCGCGACGCGAGGCTTCGCGTGCGGTGGCATCGCGTTCCAGCAAGCCCAACAAGTACGCATCGAGTGCGCCGGTATCCGGGCGCCGCGCCAGAGCCTCGATAGCTGTGGCTTGTAGCTCGGGTACAGACACCAAGCGCAACAGCAACGGATGATCAGCCACGAGGCGCAGCGCACCCACCTCGCGAATGGCGGCCTTGGCGACCGATGCATCGCTGTCCTGGCACAACAAGCGCAAGAGATCGGCCTGCTCCTCGCGAGCAATGTGACCGAGTGCTTCCACACAGGCTACGCGCACAGCGCGTTCGCCTTGCTGGGCTCGCGTGCGCAAGGCCGGCGTTACAGAGAGTGCTGCGCTACCACTGCGGCCCAGAGCAGCGGCCGCGCGTGCTTGCCACGGAGCACTTACTGCATCGTCCAGCACCAGTTGCGCCAACACTTGCATGGCTTCGGCCGAGTGTGCGCCCAAGGTCACAGCAGCTTCGAGAGCGGCCTCTTGTACTTGCGGATCCGAACCGCGCAAAGCGGCGGCCAGAAGCGGTGCAGCACTACCATCCTTGAGTCGCCCCAAGGTCTTGAGGGCTTCGCTGCGTGCAGCGGGTGAAGCACCGCGCGTGGCGAGCTCGCGCACTTGCGGCACAGCTTGCGTGTCTTGCAACACTGCGCTTGCGCGCAGTGCAGCCAGCTGCACGGCTTCATCGCGATCGCTCAATGCAGCGCGCAAGGCTTCCAACGCACGCTCCGTAGCGGCATGACGCACCGTGCGCGCCGGCGGCGGACGGCGTGCGGGGTCAATCGACCACCAACGACCATCCCAAGGTACTTCACCGTAGGCGTTCTCTTGCAAAGCCAGCACAGCGCGCACGCGCAAGGCAGAGTCGGCCCCCGAAGCGACCAAGCCCGCCAGGCGAGCAATCGCCGGTCCATCGGTGCGATCACGCAAGCCGTCCACGACCAGCGCTCGCGAGGACGCGTCCACGGCACCTAGATCCGGTGCAAGACGCCCGCGTTGGATCGCGCGTTGCAGCGCGTGACGCACCCATTCGTCTTGCTCTTGAGCGAGAGCTTCCGCCACATACTCGTCACGCTCGCCAGCGCGCGCGGAGAAGGCTGGATTGGCCAAAGCAGTGGCTGCTTCACGGCGCACAATCGCATGCGGTGAGCGCAAGAGAGTGCCCACCGAAGCCAGAGAAGCATCCGTGCGCCGCGCTAGAGCACGCGCAATCCAAGCCTGCGTCTCGGGCACGTCTTGGCCTAGCAGCACATCCGTCGTGCGCCACAGCTGCAAGCGACGCGTGCGCTGATCGTCATCGGCCACTGAACCATAACGCGACAACTCTTCTAGAGCACACCAAGCGTGTGCCTTGGCGCGATCCGGTGCATCCGCCACCAAGTAATCGGCGAGGAGCAGCACTGTTTCGATCGTGCCTCCATCTACAAGCGCCTGTTGCGCACGCAAACGACGACGGTACGAAGGCTCCTGCAACACAGTCAGCAACTCGCTGTCTGTCTCGGGCAAGGCGGCCATGGCCGACGACTGTGAGCCATCATCATTGGCACGACGAACGCGCCACAAGCGACCTGCCTGCGTGGGCGAAGTCCAACCGTTGTAGTTCCAGTCGCTCACCCACATCCAGCGACCATCCGGCGATTCGGCCACATCCAACGGGCGGAAAGCTTGCGCCTCACCAGTGCTCAGCAGGTCAGCAAAGCCTTGCACACCCAGCGTGGCACCGCGTTGTTCGAAGTCGAATCTGCGCACCGCACCTTTGCCCCACTCGGCAAAGTACGCGCCGCTCTTCCATGGCTCGGGCCAAGCTGCTTCGCGATAGAACAAGTTGCCGCAGGGTGAGCCGCCGCCTTGATCGAGGATGGCCGGGCGCACCAGCTCGGGGCGCTGCTTGTAGTCGTGCGGATAGCCGTAGGCCGCACCGGCAATCACATGGCTCACGCGTGTCCACCAACCCAAGCCATCGTCGGTGTTGTCGTAAGTCACCATCTCGCCGCGCGCATCGATGGCCACATCCAGAATGTTGCGCAAGCCTGAGGCCACGAGTTCGAGCTCATGACCATCAGGACGCACGCGCACCACGCCTCCGCCGCGCAACGTCAAGCGCCGGCCATCACGACCGATGCACTCGGGCACGCCTTGGTCGCCGATGGCGATGTAGAGGTAGCCATCCATACCCAGCTTGATGCCGCTGACGATGTGGTCATTGAAGCCACCCGGCCAGCCTGGCGCCGGCGGCCCAAGCGTTGTCAAAATTTCTTGGCGAACATCGGCACGGCCATCACCGTCTGTATCACGCAAAGCGGTGAGGTGTGGCATGTTCATGACATACACCGTGTCGCCGATCGTCTCCAAGCCGAAGACGGCGTAGAGGTTCTCCGCGTAGACGGTGCGTGTCCAGCCGCCTTGACCATCAGGCGAAATGCGCACGACGCGATCGATGGGCTTGTCCGTGGGACCCGGCATGTCCATCGGGTCTTCGCCTACCAACACCGAGCCATCATCTAGTGCCAACAATGTGGTCGGCCACAACAACTGCGGTGCCTGCATGATCAGGTCGACCGCAAAACCCTCGGCGACCGTGGGCTTGGGTTCCTGCTTGCTGCGCCACAGCGCTTCACTGCGCGTAGCCCACGCGATGCCACCATCAAGGTGCTTCAAGAAGCGTTCATCAGCCCACACCTCGGGACGATGCCCCAACGAGGTGTAGAACACGCGGCCTTGGCCTTGGTCGCGAGTCCAAGCCACAGCAAAGTCCTTGTCGGTGCGGTGCACGCCTTCGCGCCCCAAGTCCACCGACTCGGCATCCAGCTTCAGCAAGCCATGGTTGCGCGCGCGCTCGTAGGGTTCCTTGAACTGATAGATCTCATCCACGATGCGGAAGGACGCACCGAGGTGCTTCGTCGCCGCATGCTGGGTGTCCTCGACCAAGATGGACACATCTTCGTGCCACGGATGATTGTCGAAGTGACCGCCGAGCATGCGGCCAAAGCGTTCGTCGCCATACAGCGTGTCGGTGGCGCAATGCGCTCCGAGGAAGGCGCCGCCTGCTTCGATCCACGCGAACAGTGCATCGCGACGCGCTGCGGACAAGGGCAGCTCGCCGGTCGTATAGAAGAACACGCCTTGGTAGGTGGCGAGATTCGCGGCGTCGAACTGCGCGGGATCGCGGCTGGGCACTGCGGTGTAGAGGCCGGTTGCACGACCACGCTCGTGCAGCACGCGCTCGACCAAACACCACTCGTCCGGACTTGGCCGGCGCGCTACTTCGTGCTCAAAGCCCGCCGACAGCGTGTAGACCAAGATGCGCGGGGGCTGCACCGTGTCAGTAGCAGCCATATCAGTAGACAGGGTCAGCGCTGACGCGCACGCCAAGGCGAGGGTTCCCAGCATGGAGACGAAGATACCCGCCGCAGCTCAAGTCGCGCTCACTTGCAAGTCGATCTTGACCACGGGCATCACCACTGCCCATGTATGAGCACCACACCCTTGCGAGTCATGCTTGTCGATGACTCCGCCGTCATCCGGCGTTTGCTGGCCGATACGTTGTCCGGCGACCCTGACATTGAGGTCTGTGGCGTGGCGGGCGATGGCCGCAGCGCACTCGCCAAGCTCGAGCAGTTCGCGCCCGATGCAATCGTGCTGGACATCGAGATGCCGCACCTAGATGGCATCGGCACGCTCAAAGAGCTGCGCAAGACGCGTCCGCGCTTGCCGGTGGTGATGTTCAGCACGTTGACCGAACGCGGCGCCGCAGCGACCTTGGACGCGCTCGCTGCCGGGGCGAACGAC
>JBILXQ010000253.1:0-4604 GCA_044378375.1 Planctomycetota bacterium | reverse complement strand
ATGAGCGGATCCTGCCGACAAACACGCTTGTACCGCCGTCTATCCCCGACGGCTCCCCACGCATGGTCCGCACGCTCATCTTCCTACTGTCGCTCGCGTGTCTACTCCAGGCGCTCGCTGGCTGTAACTCATCACCTGACAAGCGCACTCTGCAGTATTTGAATACGCAGGGCTTCGGTAACCGCTATAGCGGTAACGCTGAAGAAGAGAACTGGCTCGCTATCGGCGACCAGTTGTCGATCGCGGACAGCTACAACACCGATCTGGACAACATCACGGTCACCGTCGACATCGACGGCACGGTGGTGCTGCCCGAGCTCGGTGCTGTGCGTGTCGCAGGTCTGACCCGCACGGGCGTAGAAGCCCTCTTGATGGAGAAGTACTCGCCGTACTACGACCGTCTCGACATCAAGGTCAAGATCACGACGCGCAACAAGAAGTACTACGTCTTCGGTGAGACCAGCACGCAGGGTGAGGTGGACTTCCCCGGCGATTTGACGCTGTTCCAAGCAGTGACTCGCGCCGGTCCGAAAGACGAGACCGCCAACCTAGGTCGTGTGCGTTTGATCCGTGCCGACCCTAAAGATCCGTTCGTTCAGACCTACGATCTGGGGGACATGATCAGTCACGGGTACTCGACCTTCAACGTCCAGGTCCAAGAGAACGACATCATCTACGTACCGCCGTCGATGATGGCCGAGATCGGCTACTTCTTGGACACCTTGTTCTTCCCGGTCAAGCAAGTGCTCACGGGCCTTGCCTCGGCGATCTTCTCGCTGAGCTTCTTCACCGGCACTGGCAACTTCGCCAACGCCAGCAGCATCTTCTGAGACTAGTCCCTAGCTACGCACTACGACTATGGCAGTCCAGATCGAACAACAGGGTCAGTTGCAAGAGTTCCTCGCGGTGCTGTCGCGCCGCAAGTGGCAGATCCTCTTGCCCACGTTGGTGTGCGCTTCTCTGGGCGCGTTCCTCGCGGTCATTGTGCCCAAGAAGTATGTGACCTCCACGCAAGTGGAGCTGCGCCCCGTGAGCGTGGCCCAGGCTTCCAAGGAGCCCGGCAACGCGCCGTTCCAAATCAAGGCCATGGAGCGCGTCAAGAAGGTTGTCACCGACCTTCAGAACCGCGAGTACCTCGCCCTGTCGCCGGACGCGCAGCGCGACTTCTTGGAGGACGTGCAAGAAGACATCAAGGTGGTGACGAGCTCACCCACCTTGCGTGGCACGACCTTCGTGACCATCGAGTACGCCGACGTGCGTCGCGAGTGGGCCGCGGAGTTCCTCAAAGCGCTGCGCGAGGATTGGATTGCGGATGTGGTGGATGGCGATCGCCGTCGTGCCACCTTCGCGTTGGAGAGCTTGCGCACCGAGCGCCGCTTGCTGGAGAAGCAGCAGAAGTCGCAAGAAGAAGGCTTGACCAACTTGCGCCGCCAACACGGTCTTTCGGCTACGCAGCCCGCGGGCGGTGGTGCGCGCGAGCGTGCGGAAGACCCGGTGTATGCGCGCTTGAAGTCCAATGAGACCGAGCGCGACAAGATCTCGCGTTCGTTGCAGGCTTTGGATGTAGAGATCGCGCAGCTCGAGCTGGCGTTGCAGGACTTGCCGCCGACGATCGCCTCCACGGATGTGGTGCCGGGTGAGAGCAATGCGACTCAGTTGGGTGAGGTGGAGGGCCAGATTGCCGCCGCTCAAGCCAAGCTGAAAGGCATCAAGCCCAGCCACAGCCAGTACATCAAGACGCAATTGGAGATCCGCGGCCTGGAAGAGCGCCGTGACCAGCTCTTGCGTCAATCGACGAAGGCTCAGATCGTGGCTGGCTCGCGTCCCAATCCGGATCTCGAACCGGCGCGCAAGGTCATCGAAGACAAGAAGCGTGAACGCGCGGTGGCCTCGGCCACGCTCGAGCGGCTCGAGTCGGATATCTCGCGGGATCGCCTGGCAGCGGAGGAGCTGCAGGATGTGTACCGCGAAGAGCGCGAACGCATGGGCGAGATTGCGCGCTTGCAAGAGAAGCTGCTCGCCATCGACAAGAAGTTGATGGAGAAGGGACAGGAGGTCGACACCTTGCTGAGCCCGTTGTCGAACCCGTTCTCGATCACGGCTGAGGTGTGGACGCCGCAGCGTCCTACGGAGCCGAATCCCTGGATGATCCTGAGCTTCGGTATCGTGCTTGGCCTGGCGTTGGGCGTGGGCTCATCGCTCTTGGGCGAGTTCAGCCGCAGCTGCTTCCGCGGTGTGGCCGACATCAGCCGCGTGATGGTGGTGCCGGTGCTCGGTGCGGTCGACCGCATCGTGACGCAGGCTGAAGCGCGTACCCTGCGTATGCGTCGCACCTGGATCGGGGCATCGAGCCTCGCTGTCGCGGCCAGCGTAGTCTTTGTGACGTGGGCTTGGACCTACGATGCACAGCTGCTTGCTCCGTCGCTACGGGAAGCCATCGAACAGTTGCGTGAGGCACTCCGCTGAGCCCTCAGGGGCTACGCGGTTGACCAAGGAGGACGTCGGTGCGTGACCTAATCGTCGCCGCGTTCATCTTGCTGGCACTGCCGACGTGCTTCCGTCGGCCGTTCATCGGGCTGTTGTTGTTCACCTTGCTGGCGTACATGCGCCTGCAGGACTTGACGTGGGGCTTCGCTCGCTTTGAGCGTTGGTCGTTCTATGTTGCGGCCGTGACCTTTGCCGGGTTCGTGCTGCACAAGAGTGATCGCAAGTTCATGTCCGGTGACATCCGCAACTGGATCATGGTGGCGCTGGCCGCCACGGTCGGTGTGTCGATGTTGGCTTCAGGTGACAACGGCAAGGCTGAGCTCCAGAGCTACACCGAGTATGTGAAGATCATCGGGGTCGCGCTGTTCACCACCGGTATCGTCACCAATCGCGAGCACCTGCGACTCTTGGTGTATGTGATTGCACTGAGCTTTGCCTTTTACGGCGTGAAGAACGGCTTGGCGTTCATTCTGTCCGGGGGCAGCCTCGTCATCATCACGGGCCCAGGTGGCATGTTGGCCGACAACAACGACTTCGCGTTGGCGTTGGTGATGGGCATTCCACTGGTTTTGCACCTGGGCTTGGCCGAGAAGCGCACCTTGTTGCGTCGCTCCATGCTGGCCTGCGTACCGCTGATGGTGCTGGCGATCGTGGCCACGCACTCGCGGGGTGCCTTCGTCTCGCTGGCTGCGATGACCTTGGTTTTGGCGTGGCGCTCGCGCAATCGGGTCGCGAGCTTTTCGATGATCGGCCTAGTGGTATTGCTCGGTGTGATTGCTGCTCCTTCAGCGTACATGGAGCGCATCTCGTCGATCACACAGTACGAAGAAGATGGCTCGGCAAAGGGGCGTCTGGCCGCTTGGGCCGTGGCGGGCAACATGATCGTCGATAAGCCGCTCTTCGGAGTGGGTTTCGACAAGTTCCAGCGCAACTACCGAGAGTATGACGACAACGTCACGACCGCGGATGATGGTGCTGTGGCGCCGCTAGGCACGCGCGTGGCGCACAACAGCTACCTGCAGGTGTGGGCAGAGTGCGGCACACTGGCCTTCGCCATGTACATCTCGCTGCTGGTGTTGTCGTTCTTGGAACTGCGGCGCGTGCGACGCATGGCGGAGACGCGCTACCACACGAGCTGGATCATCTCGTACGCCGTGATGTTCGAAGCGGCACTGGTCGCCTTCACTGTGGGCTCGATGTTCTTGAACCGAGCTCACTTCGACCTCTACTACCACTTCGTCGCGATCGTGGCCGTGTTCGGTGTCGTCGCCCGCCGTGCCATGGAAGCACAGCCCGAGCGCATTCCCGAATCCGCTGGTACGCGCCCTTTGCTGCGCACTGCGCCGCTGACTGGCTTCCTGCGCCGACCGGCGGGCGCGTCCTAGCGCATGTGTGGTTTCGTCGGCATCGTCCTTGATGATCCGCGTTTGCTCGTGGATGCAGCGCTCCTGCGGCGCATGGCGGCTACGCTGGAGCATCGCGGGCCGGACGACGAACATGTGCATGTGCAAGGGAATGTGGGGCTCGCCTTTCGGCGCTTGGCGATCATTGACCCTGGCGGTGGCCGCCAGCCGATCGTGAATGAACACGGTGATGTCGTCATCGTCACGAATGGTGAGATCTACAACCATCGCGATTTGCGCGCCAAGTTGGAGCGCGCGCACCGCTTTGGCAGCCGCTCGGATGTAGAGACGCTGCTGCACGGTTACGAGGAGTACGGCAGCAGTGTGTTTGAGCGTGCCGTGGGCATGTGGGCTGCAATGGTGGTGGACCTACGCGGGCCGGAGCCGGTGGTGGTCCTCTCGCGCGATCGGTTGGGCCTCAAGCCGTTGTACTACGCTCGCATTCCGACTGGTTGGGTGATTGGCAGTGAGCCCAAGGCGCTGCTTGCCCATCCCGAGGTTACTCGTGAGGTGAGTGGCACTGGCCTGTTGCAGTACTTCATGCAGGGCTGGGTGACAGGCAGTCAGTCCATGTGGCACGGGTTGCAGCGTTTGTTGCCCGGCCACACGGCTGTGATTCGTCAAGGCGTCTTGACGGCCCATCGCTATTGGGATGCGCCCATTGATGGTTTGCGCGAGCCGGCTTCGCAGCAGGAGTTGCTTGATTGGACGGAT
>JBILXQ010000411.1:0-3031 GCA_044378375.1 Planctomycetota bacterium | reverse complement strand
GGTGCGCGATCACCTCGAATCAGATGTGCCCTTGGGCGCCTTCTTGTCAGGTGGACTTGACTCGAATGCCGTAGCCGATGCGATGGCGCGCGCCAAAGCGGCTGGTGGTCGCGAGGCGAGTGCACTCGGTTCAGGATTGGTGCTCTGCACCGTCGCGTTTGATGATGCACGGTACGACGAGAGCTCTCAGGCGCGCCGTTCTGCGCAACGCTTGGGTGCCGTGCACCATGTGCGCACTCTGCGCCCTGATCCCCGTGATGTGGACGGTGATGTGGCGTGGTTGTTTGATGAGCCTCTGGCGGACAACTCGACGATTCCCACACTGCTTGTGTCGCGGATGGCGCGCGAACATGTGACAGTGGCCTTGTCGGGCGATGGGGGAGACGAAGTCTTCGCAGGCTACCGTCGTCAAGTCTTCGATGTGGCCGAGCACAAGGCTCGACGCTGGCTTGGGCGCTTCGGGTGCCGCACTGCAGGGGCGCTTGGTGCTGTGTGGCCCAAGGCTGATTGGTTGCCGCGTCCCTTGCGTTTCCAGAGCACGCTGCAAGACCTCGGTAGAGATCCCGCCGCGGCCTACTATGCCAGCACGACTCAACTGTCCCGTGCTCAGGCGCTGTACCTGTTGAAGGATGAGTTGGTAGACGCACTGGGTGCCTACGATCCGTTGGATGCTTGGCGCGTTCACTACGATCGTCCCCAGCACGTGGATCCTCTGTACCGAGCGCAGTACGCCGACCTGCACTCCTTCTTGCCGGATCGTATCTTGGTCAAGGCTGATCGGGCTTCGATGGGGGCTTCTCTGGAGGCCCGGCCGCCGTTGCTAGACCACCGGTATGTCGAGCGCTTCATCCACTTGCCGCAGTCTGAAAAGGTGCGCGGTGGACGTGGCAAGTACGCCTTCCGGGAAGCGTTGCGCGCCCGCTTGGAACCTGAGATCCTCGACGGCAAGAAGATGGGCTTCAGTATCCCCGCAGCTGACTGGCTCCGCGGACCGCTTGCACAGCGCGTCGATGAGGCCATTGCATCTCTGTCGCGCGACTGGATCGACGCAGCACGAGCGCAGCAACTGCAGCGTGCCCACGCGCGTGGGGTACAGGACGCCACTGCTCAGTTGTGGAGCTTGCTCGTGCTGGATGCCTGGCGGCGTCGACATGCACCAGCTGCACTTGTGTGCGGAGGTGTCACTTGACCACTGCGCGTCCGTTGCACTCGATCTCTTTTGATGTCGAGGAGTGGTTCCAAGTCGCGAACTTCCGGCACGCCTTTCAGTCTGCGGATTGGGACCAGCTCCCAAGCCGCTTGGATGTGGGAATGACCCGCATTTTGGACGCGCTGGATCGCCATCAAGCGCATGCCACCTTCTTCTTCCTCGGCTGGATCGCCGAACGCCGTCCAGACATGGTCCAAGAGGTCCTGCGCCGCGGCCATGAGATTGGGAGTCATGGTTGGGGCCACGAGTTCCTGTGGGATATCGGCCCCGATGGACTCAACGACGAACTGGCCCGCACCGAAGAAGCCCTCGCTCGCGCCGGAGCTCCTCGCCCCGTCGGCTTCCGCGCATCGACGTTTACACTCACCCGCAAGACCTGGTGGGCCTTCGATGTGCTCGCCCAGCGAGGCTATCTCTACGACTCCAGTGTCCATCCCATCTCCCATCCCACCTACGGTGTACCTGACTTCGATCCTGGCATCAGTCGTGTGCCTACCACCTACGGTGATGTGACCGAATTCCCCGTAGCAACCGTCAGGTATTTCGGACGCAACTGGCCCGTGGGCGGTGGCGGGTACTTCCGTTTGCTGCCCATCTCAGTGACGATTGCAGCCTTGCGGCAGTTGGAGGCGCAGGGGCGTAGAGCTGCGTTCTATCTGCACCCGTGGGAGTTTGACCCTGATCAGCCTAGGGTGGCGGGGCCGTGGGGGAGGCGGTTTAGGCACTATTTGAACTTGGAGCGGACGGAGGCGCGGTTGGAGAGGTTGTTGGGAGAGTTTCGGTTTGGGGGGATGAGGGAGGTACTGGGAGATCTCCAGTGATACTGGCCCAGACCAGTGTGCAAACTCAGGGCTGCGGACCTCTCCGTGGCCCTCTCTTTTTGGATGGTCAGGTTTACTTGACCCTGTCAAGTTTGGCTGACGAACCGCCCATAGCCCGGCTTCTTGCACCACGGGCCGAACTGCCGCTTGAGCAGAACTTCATGCAGCTCCAGTCGCCGTACCTCGATCCCCAACACACTCGCCGGTGAGTTCCATCTATCCCTGTTCGTGATCTGCCGCACATAGTTCCTCCATGTGACCCAGATCCACAGGTGCCGCTTCAGCTTGTGCCGGCACTTGCTGTACGCCCAATTGCGCCGCACCAGCCGCGACAGCCCGTCGCGCATCATTGCGAACGTCAAGTTCACTCGCGCCAGCGGATTATCAGGGTTCCGGCGCACCTTGCTGCTGGTGCGACTGTGCGCCTTGACGCACGGCGCGAACTTCTTGATCCACTTGATGTAACCCGGCTTGCGATCGGTCCGCAGCGTCATGCCCGTCTTCCCGCGCATCTCGCGCCCGAACCGAAAGAGCACCTGCTGGCAAGCCAAGCGCGACTCCGAGATGCGCAGCTTCCGCCCCTGCTCGACGGCCTTCTTGCGATTGCGCGAGGCCAGGCGCCCGACCTCCAGATCGACGACGTACATGCTGGTCTGGTGCACCAAGGTCGGCACGGTCAGCGGCTTGTGGATGCGGTTCTCCTCGAACGTCTCCATCTCATCGAAGGCAAAGCTCCAAGGCTCGGCCTGGTCACGCAGGAGCGGCAAGCGCGCACGATGGAACGCTTCGCAGTGCTGACCCAGTTGCTCTAGCCGCAGCGCGATGGTCTTACGGTTGATCTTCAGCGAGCGCGCCATGTGGCGCTGCGTGACCTTGGCCACGAAGCCGCGAAAGATGTCGATGGTGATGCCCGGCCTGCGGTGCCGCCAGTCGAAGCGAAAGGTCTGCGTGGAGAAGGTGTGGCCGCAGGTTTTGCAGCGAAAGCGCTGCACGAGGCGGT
>JBILXQ010000115.1:0-7650 GCA_044378375.1 Planctomycetota bacterium | reverse complement strand
ATGACCCTGCCGGCGTCGACCTTTTTGATACTGGCCCCGACCAGTGTGCAGGAGTTGGTTGCCTGCGGAGAGAAATCCAAGCGCAATACCCGGAATGCGCGGACAGGACGCAGGCCTGCTACGTCTGGACCTAGATTCGCTCTACCAGGCCGAGGCCTAGAAGTGGCCTTGCTGCTAACGCCACGCGGGGGCGACAGCGTGACCTCGTGCCGACTTGGCTCCGAGGCTTGCCGCTCTAGCGCGACACATTTCGCGCTCTAACCCGGCCGACCCGCGTTCCTGACCCAGTCAGACCGGTTCAGCACTCTGGCTTCGTGCACATTCGTCTGGGCCAGTATCGGACCAGACCCGTTGCCCTAAATATTCAGCGGTCTCCCATCCACCGCCAACGCCGCCTCCTTCACCACCTCCGCCAGCGTCGGGTGCGCATGACAAGTCCGCGCCACATCCTCGCTGCTGGCCCCAAACTCCATCGCCATCGCGATCTCGGCGATCAGGTCGCCCGCGCGCGGTCCGACGATGTGCCCACCCAGCACGCGGTCCGTGTCCTTGTGGGCCAGAATCTTCACGAAACCGTCGGTGTGCCCCAAGGCCCGCGCGCGCGCGTTCGCCATGAAGGGGAAGGAGCCCTTGCGGTAGGGGATGCCGGCGGCCTTCAGCTCTTCCTCGGTCTTGCCGACCGAGGCGATTTCGGGCGAGGTGTAGACCACATTGGGGATCGCGTCGTAGTTCACATGGCAGTGACCCTTGGCGATGAACTCGACGCAGGCAACGCCTTCTTCCTCGGCCTTGTGGGCCAGCATCGCGCCGCGCACGACATCACCGATGGCGAACACACCGAGGACCGGAGTGCGGAAGTGGTGGTCGACGGGGATGCGGCCGCGCTCGTCGAGCTTGAGGCCGATGGCTTCGATGTTCAGGCCTTCCACATTGGGGCGGCGGCCGACGGCGAGTAGCACGCGGTCGCAGTCGATCGAAGGCTTGCCCTCGATGTCGACCGTAGCGCCGTTGGCGGTGGTGCGGGCGCCGGTGACCTTGACACCCAGTTGGAAGCTGAGGCCCTGCTTCTCAAAGAGCTTCTTCGCGAGCGCCGAAACCTCGTGATCCATCGCCGCGAGGACGCGATCGGCGTACTCGAGCACGGTCACCTTGGCGCCCAAGCGCGCCCACACCGAGCCCATCTCGAGACCGATCGCGCCGGCACCGATGACGACGAGGTGTTGCGGCACCGCGGGCCACGAGAGCGCCTCGGTGCTGGTGCCGATGCGGTCACCATCGAGCGCAACGCCCTTGAGCGGCGCGGACACGCTGCCTGTGGCCACCAAGATGTTGCGACCGGCAAGCTCGTGCGTCACAGAACCATCGGCCGCGACCACCGCGACTTTGTTGCGCGCGACAAAGCGCCCGGTACCGACGAAGCGCTGGATCTTGTGCTTCTTGAACAGGCCGTCGATGCCGCCGGTCAAGGTCTTCACGATCGTGTCCTTGCGCGCCAGCATCTTGGCCACATCGGCCTTGACCTCGGTGAAGGCGATGCCGTGGCGATCGAAGCCATCCTTGGCTTCGTGATAGAGCTCACTCGATTCGAGCAGTGCTTTCGACGGAATGCAGCCCACGCGCAAGCATGTGCCACCGAGACGGTCTTCCTTCTCGATGCACGCCACCGACAGACCAAGCTGAGCGGCGCGGATCGAAGCGATGTAGCCGCCGGGACCGGCGCCGATGACGATCAAATCAAACGTGGTGCTGCTCATAGGAGGTGCGCGGGCTTAGGTGTGCGTCGGGCTCAGATCTCGATCAGCATGCGCGTCGGGTTCTCGATGCATTCCTTGATGCGCTTCAAGAACGTGACCGCTTCGCGACCATCGACGATGCGATGGTCATAGGTCAGCGCGACATACATCATCGGGCGAATGACCACCTGGCCATCGCGCGCCACGGGACGATCTTGGATGGCGTGCAGGCCGAGGATGCCGGACTGCGGCGGGTTCACGATCGGAGTCGACAGCAGTGAGCCATAGATGCCGCCGTTCGAGATGGTGAAGGTGCCGCCAGCGAGTTCATCGAGCGTCAACTTGCCGCTCTGCGCGCGCGTGCCGAAGTCGCCGATGGCGGCTTCGATGCCTGCAAAGCTCATGCGTTCCGCGTTGCGGAGCACGGGCACGACCAAGCCCTTGCCCGAGCCCACGGCCACGCCCACATCGCAGTACGAGCGCATGACGATCGTCTCGCCGCGAACTTCGGCGTTGACCTGCGGCACGAGCTTCAACGCATCGCACGCGGCCTTCACGAAGAAGGACATGAAGCCCAGCTTGACGCCGTGCTTCTTGGCGAAGTCGTCCTTGTAGTGATTGCGCAGTTCCATCACTGCGCCCATGTCGATTTCGTTGAAGGTGGTGAGCAGCGCGGCGTTGGTTTGCGCTTCCACCAAGCGTTGCGCGATGCGCTTGCGCATCGGCGACATGGGCACCACTTCTTCTTGGCGCGAGTCGGCGGACTTGGCCGGCTTGGCAGCGGGGGCAACGGGTGCAGCTGCGATCACCTTGGGCGCTGTCGCCGGTGCACTCGTGGCAGCGAGCACATCTTCCTTCAACACGCGGCCGCCAGGGCCAGTGCCCGCGACCTTGGCGAGGTCCACACCGCGTTCGGCGGCAATGCGTGCTGCGCCCGGCATCACATGCGCACCAGCCACGGGTGCCGCTTGTGCCACAGGTGCGGCCGGAGCTGCAGGTGCTGTCGGTGCGGCCGCTGTTGCGGGCTTGGCCGGAGCTGCGCCTGCGACGAGGTAGCCGATGACCTCACCGACCACGGCCTTGTCGCCCTTCTTCTTGAGGATCTTCGTCACCGTACCTGCGACAGGAGCAGGCAGTTCCGTCGTGACCTTGTCCGTCTCGATCACAACGACGGATTGATCCTTGTTGGCGCTAGCTCCTTCGCCGATGAGCCAGTCGCCGATCTGGACTTCAGTGATGGACTCGCCCACAGAGGGCACTTTGAGTTCAAGTTGGCTCATGAGTGTGCGTGGTGTAGCGGATGAGACTGCGTTATGCGAAAGCCGCGTCGAGGATCTGCTGCTGTTCCATCTTGTGCGCGCTCGGCGAGCCCGTTGCGGGCGAGGCAGAGGCGTCGCGCGTGATGCCATCCAGGGTGCGACCGCACATGCTGGTGCCGAAGCGACAGTAGAGGTACTGCCACGCGCCCATGTTGCGCGGCTCTTCCTGCACCCAACGCACTTGTTGGGCCTTGGTGTAGGGCGCGAGCGCGGCGCTCAGGTCGCGCTCCTGCAAAGGATGGAGTTGCTCCAAGCGCACGATCGCCACATCGGTGCGTCCGAGCTTCTCGCGTTGGTCGACAAGCTCGTAGTAGATCTTGCCGCTGCACAACAGCACGCGCGTCACGCCTTCTGCGGCGACTGCGTTGTCGCCGATGATGCGTTGGAAGTGCCCATCGCTAAAGTCCGCGAGCGGCGACACCGCTTTCGGGTGACGCAGCAAGCTCTTGGGGCTCATGACGATCAACGGCTTGCGCCAGGCGCGCACGACTTGGCGGCGCAGGCAATGGAACACTTGCGCCGGAGTCGTGAGGTTGACGACCTGAATGTTGTCGCCCGCGCATTGCTGGAGGAAGCGCTCCAAGCGTGCGCTGCTGTGCTCGGGGCCTTGCCCCTCAAAGCCATGCGGCAACAACATCACCAGGCCCGAGAGGCGCTTCCACTTGGCCTCGGCGCTGACGATGAACTGGTCGATGATGACCTGGGCCACATTGTTGAAGTCGCCGAACTGCGCCTCCCACACGACCAAGGCGTTCGGCGCATCGAGTGTGTAGCCGTACTCGAAGCCCAACACGCCCGTTTCGGACAACGGGCTGTTGCGCAGCAACACCTCCGCCTGCTGGTCGCCAAGTTGGCGCAGCAAGTGCAGCCGATGACCATCGCGCGTGTCGCGCAACACTGCGTGGCGGTGGCTGAAGGTGCCACGCTCCACATCTTGCCCCGTCATGCGCACACGCCAACCCTCGGCGGCCAAGGACGAGTACGCGGCTAGCTCACCCATCGCCCAGTCCAGCGGCTTGTCGCCACGCGCCATTTCGGCGCGCGTTTCCAGCAGCTTGGCGATCTTGGCGTTGGGCTCGAAATCGTGCGGGGTGGCCGTGGTGGCCAGCAGCAACTGCGACAGCGTGTTGCGCTCGACCTTGGTCGGCGTCTCCTCGCACTCTGCGTCGGCTCCGCCCTTGTAGCGCGACCACTCCGGGCCCAGCGGTTCGCGCTGGTACTTGTAGTCAGGAGCTTTGGACGCGTCCAATTCGGCTTCGAGCTTGAGGCGCCGTTCCTCGGCGATGCGATCCGCGTCTTCGCGCGTCAGTTCGCCGTGCGCCAGCAAGTGGTCGAGGTAGCCTTCGCGCACGGGCTTGCGGCTGCGAATCGCGGCGTACAGCACCGGTTGCGTGAACGCAGGCTCGTCACCTTCGTTGTGGCCCAGCTTGCGATAGGCGTACATGTCGATCACGACATCCGTGTGGAACTCGGCACGGAAGTCGATCGCCAAGCGCACAACTTGCGCCACGGCCTCCGGATCTTCGCCATTCACGTGGAAGATCGGGATCTGCAGCATCTTGGCCACATCCGTGCAGTAGGTCGTGCTGCGACCATCTTGCGGGTCCGTGGTGAAGCCAATCTGGTTGTTGACGATCACATGGATCGTGCCGCCCGTTTGGTACGCATCCAACTGCGAGAGGTTGAGCGTCTCTTGCACGATGCCTTGGCCGCCAAAGGCAGCATCGCCGTGGATCAGCACCGCCATGCATTGCGTGCCGTTCGTGTCACCCAGACGCTCCATGTGCGCGCGCACGCGGCCTTGGGCCACTGTGTTCACGAACTCTAGGTGGCTGGGGTTGAAGCACAGCGACAGCTGGATCGCAGCGCCCGAGCGCGTGTGGTGCGTGCTGGTGTGGCCGAGGTGGTACTTCACATCGCCGCCACCTAGGTACAACGCGCCGTCCACATCGGCAAATTCGCGGAAAATCTGGCGCGCGCCCTTGCCCATGAAGTTGGCCAGGACATTGAGGCGACCGCGGTGGGCCATACCCAACACGATGTCGCGTACGCCATGTTCCGAGGCGCGCTCGGCCAAGTTGTCGAGCAGCGGAATCAGGCTTTCGGAACCTTGCAGCGAGAAGCTCTTCGCGCCGAGGAACTTCTTCTGCACGAACTCTTCGAACAACACCGCATCCGTCAAGCGCTCCAGCGTGCGCACTTGTTCGTCGCGCGACATCTGCAGGCGGTTCTCGCTCTGCTCCATGCGGCGCAGGAGCCAGTCGACCTTGCGCAGGTCGTCGATGTGCATGAACTGCACGCCGATCGAGCGGCAGTAGGTCGTGCGCAGCTTGTCAAGAATTTCGGACAGCGTCATCGAGCTCGCGCCAAAGTGGCGTTCGGTCGAGAAGCGTTGCTCCATGTCGTCGGAGCCGAAGCCGTGGAAGGCCGGATCCAACTCGGGGAAGTCGGGCCGCTGCTGGCCGAGCGGATCGATCTTCGCGATCATGTGGCCGCGCACGCGATAGGCGCGCACCAGTTGATCGAGGCTCTCTTGACCACGCGCGTCTACGCCTGCTGCGGGGCCGGGCAGTGCCTCGGCCGCGGCCGCTTGCGGCAAGTCGAGCGACTCGTCGCGCGGGAGCGATTCAAAGTAGGTGCGCCAGTCGGGCGACACCGACTGAGGATCCTTCACCCAGTTCAGGTAGAGATCTTCGGCGAAGCACAGGGACGATGCGTCAGGAGAGGGGGCCGTGTCGGGCATGAGTGGCTCGATTTTTAGGGCCAATAGACTAGCAGATTGGTGTCCGGATCCCGCCTCTGGATTTGGATTGTAAGTCTATATTCAGAAGGCATTTACGGCGTTCTATGCGGTCCGCCGTAGGGCGCGCTGCTGGGCCCAGCGCTCGTAGCCCAGCCCCAACCCGCCCAAGAGGGCCGCCAGCGTCGCAATCCACAAGCCCCAGCGCCACGAGGCCGGCTCGTAGACGAGCTCCAAGGTCCATGCTCCGGGCGGCACCTCCACGGCTTGGAAGGCGTAGTTCGCGCGCAGCACCGGCGTCTCTTCGCCGTTGAGGCGCGCCTTCCAGCCCGGGTACCACGTTTGTGCGGCGACGAGCCAGGCTTGCTCGCGACGCGCGACCTTCATCACGATGCGCGTCGGCGTGCGCTCGACAAGCTCCAGCGGAGCCTGTTGCTCGGCAGGCGGAACGACGAGGCGCAGGCCATGCTTGCGCTTGCCTTCGCGATCTCTGTCGTCATGTACCACGAAGCGCGCTTTGGCCTCCAACGGCAGATGCTCGATCTGGTTCCAGCGGAACTTGTTGGCCAAGAAGGTGACCTCGTCATCGATGTGCACCAGCGTGCGGCCATCGGCGGCGAGCATGTAGACCCAATCCTTGTCCGGGAACTGCAGCAAGCGCCGCGTGCTGGGGTCGAAGCCGCGCGCTTCGGGGCGACCAGACGAGGGCAACACGACCACCTTGTGCGGGTCAAAGGTCGGCACGCGCAACAGCTCGATCTCTTCTTGGCGTGTGTCGGCATACACCGCGCCGCCGACGAGGCTGAAGGTCGGCAGCGCATCACGGAAGCGGTGCAAGGTGTAGTCACCAATGGTGGCTACGGGTTGATACTGCTCGAGGCCGTCGTACGAGAAGTCAAAGTAGGTTTCGCCGGCGAGCTTGCGACCGGCGTAGCGCGATTCGCCTTCGCCATAGCCGTAGAGCGGGAACGACCATGCGTAGACACCGTTGGTGGCGGTTGCGTCCGGGCTCGAAAGTAAGGCGCGATAGGTGCGTCCATCGCTGTTGGTGAGGGGCGGGAAACGGAACACCACGGGGCGTCCATAAGGCTCGAGCTTGTAGTCGGACTCCCACACCACATGCTTGGCGGAGTACACGGTGGAGCGCACATCTTCGACCTTCATGAGGTAGTCGGCGAGCATCTCGCCGCTCTCCACATCCTGCAGCCGGAAGCGCAACTGTGTGCCTTGCGCATGCGGCCAAGTCGACAAGAAGAACATCACCTGTTGCAACCCATCGCTGCGCGCGCGGAAGGTCTGCTCGAGCATCTTGCCGGGCAAGATCTCGTGCCGCAGCGGTGCTTGTCCGCCTGCTTTGCCGAACTCAATCAAGCCATGATCCAAGTAGTTCCAATCCCACTTGGCCAGCACCCACTGCACACCGAACAACTGCAAAGACCGCTTGGTGCCTTCCAAGATTGGGCGCCAGTTGTTCGTGTCGCCGAAGTGATCGCGATACAGGTAGTCGTAGTCGCGCACCCACATGCCGTCATAGTTCTGCGGGATGTCTAAGCCGTAGGCGAGGTTTGATGAGGGTGGGATCTGGTCTTCGCCCAAGATGGCGAGGCGTTCGTGCCCCACATGCGTGCTGAGTTGCTCGATCTCCGTAGTGCGCGGGAAGAAGAAGCGATCCTCACACACCGGGTTGTAGCGGTGCCAAAGATCTCCGGTGGCGAGGTACACACCAGCAACAAGCAGCAAGCCTGCAGCAGCGCGCAAGCGTCCGCGATGCGACAACAAGAGCACAAGCACGCACCCCAAGCTCAAGAGGTAGAGTGCCGTCAGAAGTTTGAGGTGGAGTGGCACCGTCTCCAGGAAG
>JBILXQ010000114.1:0-7656 GCA_044378375.1 Planctomycetota bacterium | reverse complement strand
GGCGACGAGCGAAGCTCCCAAGCCCGTGCTGAAGCCCCACACCCAACCCGCTAACAAGGCGGCGATTTGGGTGTTGATGCAAGCGGCCGCGGCAGCGAGCCCCACGATGCCGGTGAAGGCGACCAAGGCCGGCCAGCCGCCTTCACGCAACCATGTGGACCAACTTGGCACCATGGCCGCAGCCAGCGCGCTGCCGAGCAAAGGCAGCACCGCAGCAGCGGCCAACACCAAGCCTAAGGGTCCGAGCTGACGCCACACGCTGGGTGGCCTAGTAGTTGGTCGGGTGCAGGCGCCGCTCTACCGATTCGATCACGATGTGCAGCACCTTGATGTGCACTTCCTGGATGCGATCGCTGGTCGTCGCCAAGGGCACGATGATCGGGATGTCGACGAGGTCCTTCGCTTGACCGCCGCCCTTGCCGAGCAAGCCCACCGTCACGATGCCGCGCGCCTTGGCGCGCTCGATGGCCTTGAGGATGTTGGGCGAACCGCCGCTGGTCGTCATCGTCACGAGCACATCGCCCGGCCTGCCATACGCCTCCACCGAGCGCGCGAAGACTTCGTCATAGCCGAAGTCGTTTGCAATGCAGGTCAGTTGCGACGGATCGCTGAAGGCAATGGCCGGCAAAGCAGCGCGATCCTTGCGGAAACGGCCCGTCCATTCCTCGGCGAAGTGCATCGCATCGCACATCGAGCCACCATTGCCGCACGACATCAACAAGCCGCCCTTTTGCAACGAGTGCAAGGCCGCATCGGCGAAGCGCTGCACATTGGCCAAGCACTGCGGGTCAGCGAGGAACGCATCCAGCGTTGCGCGCGCTTCCAGGAACGAGTGCAAGATCGGATCGGGGCTCTTCATGCGGGCAGTGTACCTGCTGTGGCGAAGGCGCGATCGGCAGCGGCGCAGATGGCGTCGACCACGGCCTCGTCATGTTGACTGGACAAGAACCACGCTTCGAAGGGCGACGGCGGCAAGTGCACACCTTCGCGCAACATGGCATGGAAGAAGCGCGTCCACAGCGCGCGATCGCTAGCCATCGCCGCGTCCAAAGTTGTCACCGGTACGCGCGACACATAGGGACAAATCATCGAGCCCTGACGGCCCACATAGAGCGGCACATGGTGCTTGGCTGCTGCGGCCTCCAAGCCGGCTTGCAAGCGCGCACCCAACTGCTCGAGGCGCGCATAGAAGCCCGGCGCATCGCACGCACGCAGCGTCGCCAAGCCCGCTGCAACCGACAGCGGGTTACCGCTAAGCGTGCCTGCTTGATACACATCGCCAGCAGGAGACACGCGCGACATCAGCTCGCGTCGACCACCGTACGCGCCGACGGGCAAGCCACCACCGATGACCTTGCCAAAGGTGTAGAGATCGGGGATGACGCCGAAGAGCTCGCCGCATCCCCCGCGTGCCACGCGGAAGCCGGTCATGACTTCGTCGTAGATCAGCACAGCACCGTGCTTGGTGCACAACTCGCGCAAACCTGCCAAGAAACCAGCGTTCGGCCGTACCAAACCGATGTTGCCCACGACGGGCTCGACGATCATGCAAGCGACCTGTGGACCGTGCGCGTCCATCAACGCCGCCACATGGGCCAAGTCGTTGTAGCGCGCCACCAAGGTCAAGCCCGCGAGCTTGCCGGGCACACCGGGCGAATCAGGCGCACCGTTCGTGAGCGCACCGCTGCCAGCCTTGACCAAGAACGAATCGCCATGACCGTGGTAGCAACCATCGAACTTGAGCACCACATCGCGACCCGTGTGCGCGCGCGCCACCCGCACGGCGCTCATCGTCGCCTCGGTGCCGCTGTTGACGAGGCGCACCATCTCGCAGCCCGGCACACGCGAGGTGATCTCGCGCGCCATGTCCAGCTCGCCTTGCGAAGGCGTGCCAAAGCATGTGCCCGTAGCGGCTGTAGCTTGAATCGCCTTGACCACGCGCGGGTCGCAATGACCCAAGATCAACGGGCCATAGCTCATCACCAAGTCGATGTAGCGGTTGCCATCGACATCCCACACATACGCGCCATTGCCGCGCGCCATGTGCACGGGCGTGCCGCCCACGGAACGATAGGCGCGCACGGGTGAGTTCACGCCACCCGGAATGAGCTGCTTGGCGGCAGCAAAGATCTCTGCAGAGCGTTCGAACTTCATGGCTTCAGCAAGCGCGCCATCTCACGCGCATAGTAGGTCAGGATGAAGTCTGCGCCTGCGCGTTTGATGCAGGTGAGCGACTCGCGCATGACGCGCTCTTCGTTGAGCCAACCGTTGCGCACGGCAGCCTTGATCATCGCGTACTCACCCGAGACTTGGTACGCGCACAGCGGCAGGTCAAAGGTGTCCTTGACGCGCCGCACAATGTCGAGATAGGGCATGGCCGGCTTGACCATCAACATGTCCGCGCCTTGCTCGACATCCAAGCGTGCTTCGCGCAACGCTTCGCGGGCATTGGCCGGATCCATCTGGTAGCCGTTGCGATCACCAAAGCTCGGCGTAGAGCCGGCTGCATCGCGGAACGGACCATAGAAGCCGCTCGCGTATTTGACAGCGTAGGACAGGATCGCGGCATCAGAGTGGCCGCCACCATCAAGTGCATCGCGGATCATCGCGACCATGCCATCCATCATGCCGGAGGGAGCCAACACCTGTGCACCTGCATCCGCCAGCGACATGGCTTGCAGTTGCAGATTGCCCAAGGTCGCGTCGTTGTCGACTTGACCATGCTCATCCAGCGGCCCGCAGTGCCCGTGATCGGTGTACTCGCAGAAGCACACATCCGCGATGCGCAGCAGGTTCGGGCTGGTGCGCGCAATCGTCTCCAACGCGCGTTGCACAATGCCATCGCTGGACCACGAGTAGGAACCTTCCGCGTCCTTCTCATCCGGCACACCGAACAGGATCACGCCAGGCAAGCCCAACTGCTCGGCCTCGCGACAGGTCTCCGCAAGTTTGTCGATCGACTCGCGGTACACACCGGGCATCGACGACACTTCGCTGCGTACACCGCTGCCCTCCACCACAAACAGCGGCAAGATCAAGTCATTGCGCGACAGCTCGGTTTCGCGCACCAACCGCCGCAGCGCATCGGTGCGGCGCAAACGCCGCGGACGCTTGACAAGGAAGTCGGGCGGAAGGACGGGACCGTCGAGGTCACCCATCTCGTTGGGATTGTGAACCATGATGTTGCAGCGCAGAGGATAGCAGTCGGCGCAGGGCATCTGGCTCAGGTCGATCCAAGACAAATGTGGCCGCAGGCGTCCGTCCGTGCATTGCCGCCAGAGTCGTGGGCCCGATGGCGATGGTGTCGCGCGGTGTCGGCTCGCAGGCGAACCAGGCGCGTACCGCTGAAGGGCTGGCGAGGAAGACGGCTTGGCTGGCGGGTGGCGTGCGTGGCGCTAGTTCGACGGTGCGGTACACGATCGGGTCATCCACCTCATGGCACAGCGCCCGCAATGCGTTCGGCACAGCTGCCGCGAGATCCCCGCGCGGGAACAGGATGCGGCGTGTCTCGATCCACGTGCGCGAAATCTCGACTAACAAGCTGTCGCTGCTTGGGGCGTGCAGGATCGGGCCGCGGGGATCGGCCTCTTGCAAGGCCTGCAGACAGCGCGTGCCCACGCACGCCCGGAACGGCAAGCGCAAGGCATTCGGCGGCACGCAAGCCAACGCATTGGCCGAAGTGACGACGAGTGCATCGTGTCCATCGAATTTGACAACGGCTGCACTGGGTTCAATGCGTACCAACGGATACGGCAGGGCGCACCAACCAGCTTGCTCGGCGGTCGAGCACCATTCTTCGAGCCTTTCGACCGGGCCCGTTACGAGGATGATCGGCCGCGTCAGCATGCGCGCGCCGCATCGATCAAGCGCTTGGCGCCGCGCGCGATCAAGCGGCGGGCCAGCTCTTGTCCAAGGTAGATCGCATCATCCAGCGGGCCATGAATGCGGTCTTCCAACACCTCGCGGCCATCTGGTGAGAGCACGCGTGCCACCAACGCGAGTGCGTTCTCGTTGGCGCGAGCCAGCGCTCCTACGGGAGCATTGCAGCCACCATGCAAGTCATGCAACAACGCGCGCTCGGCCAGCGCCTCGGCAAAGGACTCCACATCGCTGATGGCTCCCAACGCGCGCTGCGCACCGGTGTCGTCGCGTCGGCACACGAGGCCCACAATGCCCTGTGATGGGGCGGGCAAGAAGCGTGGGGCGCGCAAGACTTCGCGGATGTGGGCTTGCAGTCCCAGGCGTTGCAGACCTGCGCAGGCCATCACCAGAGCGTCTGCTTCGCCATCTAGCAGCTTGCGCACGCGCGTGTCGACATTGCCGCGAATGGGAACCACCACGAGGTCGGGCCGTGCCGCCAAGACCATCGCCTGACGCCGCACGGAACCTGTGGCCACGCGCGCCCCGGCTGGCAAGGCATCCAGCGACGCCGCGCTGCGCGTCAACAGCGCATCTTCATGCGCGCCACGCGCCAGCACACCGGCCAGCATCAACTCCGGATGCAGCGTGGTCGGCATGTCCTTCAGGCTGTGCACCCCTACCTGTGCGACGCCGGACAGCACAGCATGGTCCACTTCGGCGGTGAAAATGCCGGTCAAGCCAAAGCGCGACAGCTCCGTGCGCGCGTCCTTGTCGCCTGCGGACTGGACCAGCTCGAGATCCACGCTGCGCTGAGGCTCGGCAGCCAGCAACAAGCGCTTGGTTTCTTCGGCTTGCCAAAGGGCGAGGGGACTGCCTCGCGTTGCGAGTCGTAGCTGATTCACAGGCTCTCCAAGAAGCGGCGGTACTCGTGTTCAAGAGCTTCTTCAGGCCGCAAGCGTTTGGTGCTGTCTTTCAGGCGCTCGAGCGTGATGTGCAGCAACTTCTTCGACAGCTCATGAGCCAACTGCACTTCGCGCGCCGATGCTTCGGCACCCGCCACCGCATCGAGCGTCTCGTTGCGCACTGTCTCAAAATCTTGACGCAAGGTGCCCACCATCGGGGCCAGTTGCTGGTACGCGCGCTTGCCCAGGAACTCGTGGGCCTCGTGTACTAAGATGCTGGTGGCCGAGTCGGCCGCGCTGGACCGATCGCGCAAGTTCTCGGCCACCACCCGCGACAGGTGATCGAGGTCGTACAACAACACGTTGCGGCCAATGTCGGTCACGCTGGGCGCCACCGCGCGCGGCACGGAGAGGTCCAGCACCACCAGCGGTAAGTCGCGGCGTTGCACCGCGCGGCGTTCAAAGTGCGCTGCTTCGACGACGGCACTCTGGCCTTCCACGCAGGTCACCACGAGGTCGGCTTGGGTGATGCGCGTGCGCAACTCGTCGAGCCCGCAGCACTCCGTCGCGATGCCCGCTGCCCGGAACTCTTCAGCCGCTGTTTGCGCGCGCTCCAAGGTGCGGTTGGCAAAGACCAAGCGTCCGATGCCCAGATCCCGCAAGTGACGCGCGACCAACACGCCGGTTTCGCCTGCGCCGATGACGAGGGCACGTTTGGTGCGGAACTCGCCCAGGGCACGGCCGGCTACTTCGATGCCTACACGCGCCACCGACAGCGTGCCGAGCCCCAACTCCGTTTCGCTGCGTACGCGCTTGCCTACATGCAGCGCGCGCGTGATCAATGCTTCCAGCAGCGGCCCCATGGCACCGCACTCGCGGGCTGCGTCGCCAGCGCGCTTCAGTTGGCCCAAAACCTCGCTTTCGCCGACGACAAGCGAGTCCAAGCCCGCGGCCACGCGGAAGACATGGAAGAGTGCCTGCGCACCGCTCCAGCTGTAGGTTTCCTGTTCGGCAGCGTTGCGGAACAAGTGCGAGCGAATCGTGGCTGCGACGAGTTCAGGCCTGTCGGTGGCCACCATCGCTTCGGTGCGATTGCAGGTCGACAAGATGCAGGCTTCGTGCACACCCTCGATCGAGCGCAGGGCTGTCAAGTTTGCTGGCAGGTCGTTCGAGGCGACGACATAGCGTTCGCGCACGCCCACGCTCGCCACACGGTGCGACATTCCCACCAATACCAAGGTGTGTCCGTGCTGCATCGCTACAGGCTCCGGTGGAAGGGGATGGGCGAGAACACCAACAACAGCGACAGAGCCAAGGCCACCAAGCCCGCACACGCGGCGATGGCGGCACGGCGCGAGCCAAAGCCGGGGATGCGCGCCGAGAAAGCGATGGCACCGAAGTACAACCACACCAGCAACGAACCCAGCACCTCGGGGTTGCCATAATCGACGCGCAAGTCACCCTTTTGGTGCGCGAGTGCGATGCCCACATTGAGGCCGATCGTGAGTCCCAAGAAGCCGAACAATGCGGCCCGGCGCATCATGCGTGCGCAGGTTTCCAGATCCGGCAAGTGCCCGAACACGGCGCCAAAGCGATGCAAGCGCAGCTCCCTGTACATCAGCAACCACAACGCGCCGTGCAGGCCGGACACCGTCAACCCCGCGGCCGCGACCACGCTGGTGAGCACATGGACCAGCGACAGCGTGCTTTGCGCCTCGCGTGCGTCGGGCTCGATCGGTCCAAAACCGGAGGCCAACAGTTGGAACACAGCCGCCACGCTGAGCACCACGCCTCCGGAGCCCACATGCCGCTCTTCGCGCGCCACGAGGATCCAGAACCCCACTGCTGAGAAGACCACTGCTGATACTGTGGGCCACAAGCCGGTGATCGGTGATTGCCCTTGTTGCCAACCGAGCAACACGAACCAGGTCGCGTGGGCGCCGAGCGTGGCTGTCAAAATAACACGACGTAGCTGCGCCGAACGCGTCGCATGTCCGGTCACCGCAGCGCCATGCAAGGCCGCCGCCAACACATACAAGGTTGGCAAGGCCACTTGCAGTAGTTGCAGCGCGGTGCTCATGCCTGTGCCAATACCTGCGCCTGTGCGCGTCGTGCGGCTTCGCGGCCGCTGGCCAGCACGGCGTCCACGCTGACACCGTCCGTCCACGAGCCGGCGACCTGCAGCCCCGGGGCGTGCTGGTCTAGGTGCGTGCGGATGGCGTGGACCAAGTGCATGTGACCGACTCCGTAAGTCGGGATGGCATTGTGCCACCTGCGCACGCGGGACACCCGCGGTTGCGGCCAAGAGTCTGAGTCTTGAGACCAACTCGGGCGTACGCCCAAGGTCTGGAGCAGGTCAAGGGTGGCGCCGCGCACGATCTCGTCGTCGCTGCGCTGGTCCGCCCACGCCGCCGGGAGGAAGCAGGCAAAGCTGCGCGCGCCGCGCGGTGCGCGATCGGGGAACAAATCCGAGGCGAAGATGGCGCCCAAGGCTAACGGGGCTCCTGCATGTGCGCTTGCTTCGGGCGGCACGAGGTAGCCGAACCCGCGCGGCGCGCCTACGGGGATGGCGTTGGGGGAACCTGTGGACTCGAAGCCCAAGTGCGCGACAGTCAAGGAGGCGTGTGGCAGCGTGGCCAATCGTTCCGCCAGTGTCGTGTCAGCAGAGTTGTGCAGGTGCTCGCCCAACAAGCGTGCTGCTGCGCGCGCCGGTGTGCACACGACGACCTGTGTGGCGCGGATCTGTACACCTGAGTCGAGCACTGCGGTCCAGCCATCGGTTGTGCGCGTCAATCGTTGCACGCCGGCGCTCAAGCGCAGGCGCGGTCCCAAAGCGCGTGTGAAGGCTTCGACCAGCTCTTCTAGGCCGCTGGGAAAAGACAGCAACCCTCCA
>JBILXQ010000113.1:0-7680 GCA_044378375.1 Planctomycetota bacterium | reverse complement strand
CCACCAACCGAGTCCGCCGGCAACGAGATCGAGCGCCCCGCAGAGAGGCACTCCATCAGCATGCGCCAGCCTTGTCCTGCCATAGCAGGTCCGCCGATGATCGCATCCAGCGGCAAGAACACATCGTGACCTTCCGTAGGTCCGTTCATGAACGGCACACCGAGCGGATCGTGACGCCGCCCATGGACCACTCCTGGTGTCTGCGCAGGCACGAGAGCACAGGTGATGCCAAGCTCTGTTGTGCCACCTAAGAGTCGTTCCGGATCCTGCAAACGGAACGCGAGGCCAATCACCGTCGCCACAGGAGCGAGCGTGATGTAGCGCTTGCTCCAATTCAGGCGCATGCCCAACACTTCGCGGCCTTCGTACATTCCGCGACAGATCACACCCGTAGCGCGCATGCCGCCTGCATCCGAGCCCGCGTTGGCTTCGGTCAAGGCAAAGCACGGGATCTCGCGTCCATCGGCTAGGCGCGGCAGCCAGTAGCTCTTCTGCGCGTCGGTGCCGTAGTGCACCAACAGCTCCGCAGGACCCAAAGAGTTCGGCACCATCACCGTCACGCACGCAGCGATGCTGCGTGTGGCGAGCGTGGCAACCACTGTCGAGTTCGCACGCGCCGAGAAGCCGAGACCACCGTACTCCTTGGGCACAATCATGCCCATGAACTTGCCTTTGCGAATGGCTTCCCACACAGCCGGCGGTAGATCGCCGTGCTTGCGAATCTCGGCGTCATCCAGCAAGGCACACAACTCGCGCAGCGGGCCATCCATGTAGGCGCGCTCGTCGGCCGATAGTTCGCGCGGTTGGAACGCGAGGATCTCTTCCCAATCCGGACGCCCAGAGAACAGCTCAGCGTCCCACCATGTCGTGCCGGCCTCGAGGGCCACGCGCTCGGTCTCGCTCATCTTGGGGAAGATGGGAGCCAGCAGCTTGAGCAGTAAGGGGCCAAAGACGGCGCGTCGCACCTGCTTGACACCCAAGAGGAGGCCCAAGCCCAGCCACACTGCCGCTGGAAGCCATAGCCACGCAGAGGCGTCTAGGGCCAGCTCGCGTGTCCACGCGGTGCACACCAGCCCCAGCGGCAACCACCACGCCCAGAACGCGAGTCCGTTCCACAACAACAGTACGGCTACCGGCAACGCGGCAACCAACAAGGCGACGGTCATGCGGACCTCCTCAGCACACTTTCGACCAATGCGCGCTACCGATCAAGCACAAGCGTTGACCGTCTCGGCATTGGTCGGTTAGGTACAAGGCGGTATGACGAACTTCTGGCTGGTGCTGGCGACTGTGGCGCTCGTCGCCTGTACCCGCGATCCGGAACGCGTGGACGGGCCTGCTCCTTTGGCTGGTCCTGCGCAGCGCATTGTGCCGACTACGGTGGCTGCGGCGGAATACGCTCGCGAGCTAGTGGGCGCCGAGCGCTTTGCCGCTGTGCCGGACCAGGTCGGCGAGTGGTCCACGCGCGACTTCCAAGCCGAGCCGTGGGGCAGTTTGCCGCGCTTTGCACGCTTTGCAGCCGAGCCTCTGTTGGCGCATCGTCCTGACCTTGTCATCTGCAACGAGTGGCAGGCCTCCGAGACGGTCGGCGTGTTGCGTCAAGCAGGTGTGCGTGTAGTGGTTCTACCGACAGCGACGCGTTGGGCAGATGTGCAAGCAAACTTGACGCTGCTAGGGGCGGAACTTGGGCGCCAGTCGGAGGCCCAAGCCTGCCTAGCTCGTTGGGAGGTGCGCCTAGCTGCTCTGCGCGCGCGTGCGACCAGTGGTTGGCGCGCGATTGCCTACACCAACGATGGCAGCGGGGGCACGGCATCGGGCGATGGCACGACCATTCGCACCATCATGGAGCTCGCAGGCTTGCAGGACGCTTCCGGTGTGCGCGGTCATGCAGTCGTCGATTACGAGCTGTTGATTGTGCGGGATCCCGATGTGTTGGTCGTGGGCGCGCCGTCGAGTGACGAGCGCGGGGCGACGGAGGTGCTGTTGCGCAATGACCCCGTGCTGCGTGGTTTGCGTGCGGTGCAATTGGGTCGGATCGCTGTCTTGCCCACGGAACTGTACTCGACGGATTCGCCGACGATTGTGGAGGCTGCGGAGTTGCTGGCGACGCGCATCGAAGCCTTGCAGGGGAGCAAGTGATGGCTGACACCAACAGCGGTCAAGCCTTCACAGGTCAGCTGGGTAACGCGACACGCGCGATCTTGCCCAGCGCCTTGGTGACGCATGTGCATCTGCTGCGTCATGGAGATGTAGCTCAGATGGGTGCGCGCGTCGTGCGTGGCCAATTGGATGTGCCCTTGTCCCAGCATGGTCAAACGCAAAGCGAGCAACTTGCCGCGTGGATGCAGGCGCATGTGCCGCGTCCTGATGCGATTTGGACGAGTGATTTGTCACGCTGTGTGCAACTCGCCGAGCTGTGCAGCCGCGCACAAGGACTGACCTATCGCAGCGATTCGCGCTTGCGTGAGCAGTCGATGGGGCGTTGGGAGGGGCGCACGTGGGAGGATGTGTCGACACACGAGCCAGCTGCCACGAGTGCGTATTGGGACGACTACTGGTTGGCAGCGCCGAGCGGCGGCGAGTCGCTGCAGACGGTACAGGCACGGGCGCTTGAGGTGCTGCATGAGTTGTTGGCGCAGCATGCCGGTGGGCGCGTGGTGATTGTCACGCACATCGGCATCATCCGCACTTTGTTGTGCGCGTGGCTGGGTGTGCCCGGCACACAGGCGCTGCGCTTTGCGCCTGCGACGGCGAGTCATACGCAGGTTTTGATCTCGGATACGGGTGCAGTGCTCGAAGCTGTCGGCGAACGACCGTGGTTGTACGGTGCTGCGGCGCAATCAAAGGCTGAGTCTGTCCAATCGGCTGGACACACTCGCGCGCGCCGCATCGCCTTGTCAGGCTCCGCAGGTACAGGGAAGACGACGCTTGGCAAGCGTCTGGCGGCTGAGTTGGGTGTGCCGTACCTCGACGAAGTCATGCGCACACGCTTGGAGCGCGGCTTGCGCTTGGACGGTCTGTCACGGGCAGATTGGCGCGCGTTGATTCGTGACTTGTGGCGCGAGCAGAGCGAACTGCAGGCGCAAGCACGCGACGGCTTCGTCGCTGATCGCTCTAGCATCGACTACGCCGCGTTCTGGTTGCACTACGGTCTGCACACAGACGCCCAAGAAACAGCGGATTTCTTCGAGGAAATGGCCGCGGCAAGCAGCCTGGTTGAGCGCATCGTGATGTTCCCTTGGGGGGTGCTGCCGCTGGTGGCCGATGGTGTGCGCACGCCCGATCCATGGACACAGTTGGCATTCCACAACACGCTGCAAGGCATGTTGCGCCGCTACGCACGCAGCCCTGTGTTAGAGCTTGCGCCTACGCGCGATCTTGAGGAACGCATGCGCTGGACGCTTGAGCGTATCTGAGTGGCTGCTGTGCGCCTTGCTCACACGCCAAACTGACGATGGAGCCAGCGTGGACGACTGTAGTCCCAATGCTGTTCGGCTGTCGCTGCAACCAGCATGGGGTACAGCAAGCACAGCGCTTCCTCGGTGGCATCGTCGACACATAGTCGCGCGCGGTAGACATCGATGGCGTGCTGTTCGGCCGACTCGCGTCGGCGTGGATCCTGGATGCTGCGCCACGCCTCGGCTGCGCTGCAGCCTGTGTGCTGCTTGCGTTCGTGGACCAACAGGTGCAGCAAGTCAAACAACGGCAGTCCTTCGAACTCGGTCGTGCCCCAATCGAGATAGCCCAAGACCTGGCCATCGGGACGCACTTGCACATGCTTGCCGCGCAGATCGCCGTGGTACAGCACGAACGGTACGCTGCGGCCTTGGAGCAGCTTCCATGCCGTCTGCTCGGCCGTGGCAAGCAATTGAAGAGTGCTGGCTACGACCGCGCGTTCGGCCACCAAGCGTGTGGTGCGCCCAACCAAGCGTTCGTGATCGACTGCGTCATACGCATGGCTGCGTCGCACCAGCAGTCCCGCAAAGTCGTGTGCAGTGTGCGCCAAGGCACGTGCCACTGCGGCGCGATCACGCCCAATCTGCGGCATCGCATGATGCGGCAAGCGTCGCTCACAAGCCAACCACAGGCCTTCGATGCGCCCACCGTACAAAGGCTCAGGTACGGGTAGTGCCGGGAACTGCTCGCGTGCATAGCGCAAGGAGCGCATGTGCAGCTCGAGTTGCGGCTCGTTCTTCGGACACAACGGCATGTGTAGAGTCCAGCGCCCACGCGGCTCATCTTCGCCTCGCGTGGGCACACAGGTGTGGATGACGGAACTCTGTCCACGCGTAGCAATGAGGATGTCGACCTCAGGCTGCGGTTCGCCGGTGACGCGTGCGATGTGCTGCAAGATGCGCTCGATGCGTCGCGGTGCCTGCGTTGTGCGTCGCGCATGCAGCGCAAAGCTCGGCGTGAACACCGGGAACAATCCTGCCGCTTGAGCCACGATCTTGAGTCGGTTGCGGCGCTCATTCGGGCCCACGGTTAAGGCCGGTCGTGCTGCATCCAGTGCCACCGCATGACTCCAATCCAAGGCATGCGGATACAGAGCAAAGGCCTCTGCCGGCTCCCAGCCCAGTTTGCGCATTGCCTTGCGATAGCCGAGCAGCGTGCGCTCTCCACGACGCGGGTGCAGCGCGTTGCTCACCCACTGCGTAGGCTTCATGCGCACAAAGTCGCCACGCACACCAAGACTACGCTTGTAGGCCAGACGATTGTCAGCCGTCAGAAGACAGGCACTGCCAGCCACACGTAGTGCCTCGCGCAGCGCATGAGCATGCAAGCCATTGTGCGCCGGCAAGCCATCTTCTTGGATCACTACTGTGAAGGCCGCATCTGCAAAGGGCAAACGCACTCCATCGCCAGCCACCACACCGCGCACGCGTCCGGGTGAGTTGGTCATGGCGCGCCGCAGCGCGAAGCGTACACGTTCCGCGCACGGATCAACGACGGTCACCAAGTAGCCATTGTTCGCCAAAGCGGTGATCGTGCCCGAGTACGCATTGCCCAAGAACAACGCCGTGCCGCGCACATCATGCAGCAACGGATGCCAGGCGCCGCGCGCTTCCCGCACCAGTTGCATCAAGCGATCCGCCGTCGGCGTGTCGAGCCCCAACAACAAGGCCTCAAAGGCCTCGCGATAGCCTGCGGATCCACTCGTGGCACGGAAGAACTGCGCCAACGCTCCCAGCGCCAAAGGCCGCGGCTCCCGCTCACTCGTCTCAACGCGCAAGTCCACGAGATCCGCGTCGCTGGGCCAAGTCACCCCACAAGCCTTGCACGCCAGCTCTACCAACGGCCGCGTACAGCGCGGGCAGCACAGCGACGGATGGTTCATGATGCACCTCCATCATGCATTCCGATTGCGGCAGCGCAACCTCGCGCACAGGTTCACTACCATGCGGGCATGCGCGTAGCTCTCTATCCGTTCGATGTGTCGGAGGAACCGCAACGGAACCTCGAGTTGGTGCGCCGCGCGCTTGAGCAAGCGGCGCACGAAGGGGCGGAGTTGTTGGTCTTGCCTGAACTGTGGATCAGTTCGTTTGTGGGTGACGCGGATGCCATTGCGGCGCGCGCAGCAGAGGATGAACGCTTGGTGGCCGCCATGCAGGCTGAAGCGGCACCTCTGGGCGTTAGCTTCATCGGCTCGGCACTCGCTGTGGGAACACACGCGCCTAGGAACCGTGCACACCTCGCTGGCGCAGGTGGTGTGCAAATGCTGGGCGACAAAGCGCATCTCTTTCGTTTGACCGGTGAACATCTCGCCTTTGAACGAGGCTCGGCGGCTCCTGGTGCGGCGGCTGTGGGAACTACGCGCGTTGGGGCGGCCATTTGCTACGACTTGCGCTTCCCCGAAGTCGTGCGTGCCTCGTGGCGCGCCGGGGCCGAGATCGTGTGCTGCGTGGCGCAATGGGGCTTGCCGCGCACGCGTCACCTGCGCGCCTTGACCCTCGGTCGAGCGGTGGAACTTCAAGGCTATGTGCTGACTGTCAATCGTTCTGGACAAGCTGCCTTGGGGCGTACGGTTGTCCACTACGGTGGTGAGGCGCTAGTCGCGTCGCCTGATGGAGAGTTCTTGCCGAGTCACACCACTGCACTCGGCCTGCATCTGGTTACTCTCGACCTGGAGCTTGCGCGCACGCGTCGCGCCGAGGTTCCCGTGCAGCGCGATGACGAAGCACGCGTCTGGTGATGGCCGCTAAAGCACCGGAGCCGCACCTCATCGATGCGGCTCCGGCACTCTCTCTAGCTTCTCTCTCTAGTTCACAGTCTCAGTCTCAGCTTCTGTCATAGTCTCAGGCCTCCTCGTTGCGTTGTTCGCTTGCGCGTTCGTCCCACAACGAGGTGCTCGGTTAGATAGGTCGCGGCCTCGTGATCGGGCGCAACGGCCGCGGTCGCGGGCTAGGCGCCGGCACAGGCACATGCAGTGCAGCCGAACCCTCTCCGCCGGACTTCAATAGGTGCGACGCACCACCGCCGGGTAGCAGCGTGCGACCAAACTGCACCCACGGAGCAGCTTGTTGTGTGAACCACAACGCGTCCGCACCGCTTTGAGCTAGCAGATCCAGCGCCACGATGTTGGCAGTGCTGGTCGTATGTCGGCGCAGTTGCCCCGCGAGCACGCGCATGTCGAGGTCGTAGATCTCGAGCGTCACACCCAGCAACTGCTGGCGCGCAAAGCTCCATGCGATGCTGCTGCCGGCACCAAGAATGTGCACGCGCGTGGCGTCGCCCGCACGGAAGCACAACAGCTTGGGCTCAAGGCTCACATTGTGGGCCGCGAAGCTCGTGGGCGTAGCAACGATGGCCACGGCAGCGCGTGCTTCCGGAGCGCTTTCCGCCAACGTGCTGTCCACGGGGGCGCGCGCAGCTTCGATGGCAGGAGCGGCCGACAGAGTCACCGCACAGAGGGCGTTCCACATGGGAATCCCTGTCGGAAGGAACGACCTCGGCCTTGAGGTCTAAAGCAAAAATTTCCTACTGCCGGGGCGCCGTGTCGTGGCCCAACACGCGGAACGCGGCCCAATCCGCACAGCTGTAGCCTTGGGCTTGCAACTGCGCGCGTGCTTGGGATGCGGCGCGGCTAGGTGTGCGACCGGCTTTCAGCGCATCGTGGAAGGCAAGAGACCACGCATGGGCAGCGCTGTTCTCTACAGGCCACAGGGTGGCCACGACTAGAGGCGTGCCGGTGTGCAGGAACTCGCGCGCGATCGATAGTTGCGCTGCGCCTTCGTCCGCGAGTCCTTGCGCTGTGCCACAGGCCGCTAGCACGACCAGCGGTAGAGGGCGCAGGTGTGCGCGCAGTTCGGCGCACGACAACCAGTCGCCATCCAAGAGCAATGCCGGTCCGGCCGCGCGCGACTCCACATGGGTAGCCAGGTGCAGCGCGCGTTCAGTGCTCAGGGCTGCCAGTGTCTGTGCGCGGGTGATGCGTGCTTCCGGCGTGTCAAGTAAACGTGACAGCTGTGCTAGCTCCTGCTTGGCTCCGGAGTACAGCGGCGTGCCTTCCGTCGTGTGCGGATCGCCCAGCAGCGTCCAGGCCAGTTCGTTCCAAGGCTTGCCGGGCTGTGTAGATGGCCGCGTAGCCCACAGTCCGGGCAGTACCGTCGTTACGCGCCGTGGTCCGGTTGTAGGTGCAAACGAAGGCAACAGGTCAAAGGGCACTTGTTCCAAGATGCC
>JBILXQ010000112.1:0-7691 GCA_044378375.1 Planctomycetota bacterium | reverse complement strand
CAGGCGCGCCAACAAGGCCGGAATGTCATCCAGCGCCAGCATGCGGCTCCACACCGAATGCGCTTGTTCGTGCAGGTGCTCACACTCGTCGAACACCAGCACGCGGAAGAAGTCTTGACGCGAGAGGGCGAAGGCCTGGTTGACGATCACTACATGACTGCGTTCGGCCTTCAGACGCGCGAGTTCCGCTCCGCAGGCATCCTTGTCCACGCGCCGTAGGCAGCAAGCCGGCCGCGCGCGCGAGGAACGCAGTGTGGACTCAAAG
The DNA here is from genome assembly GCA_044378375.1 of Planctomycetota bacterium. Lineage (GTDB taxonomy): Bacteria > Planctomycetota > UBA1135 > UBA1135 > SXXH01. Next base: position 7,426 of record JBILXQ010000112.1, on the reverse strand, counting down.
GTCTTGGCATAGGTCTCGTTGTCCTCCAGCGGCAAGGGCGCGCGCGTAGGCAAGCGATCGAGGTCTGCATCCCCATCCGTCAGCGCGAACAGCGCCACCTGTGTCCACGCCAACCATGCTTCGGGCGCTTCGTCCTCCGGTGGCGAGTGGCGAATCGCACGCCAGCAAGCGTAGTTCTCGCGGCCCTTCAACACGGCCACGCGTGGCAGAGCCGGCACACCGGCTGCGCGCAAGGCACCCAGCGCGCGCGGCACTTCCTTGTCCCACGCTTGTTCTTGCAAGGCGCGCGTGTAAGTCGCCAAACCGATGCGCAAGTTGTGGCGCGCCGCCCACAACATCGAGGGAATCAAGTATGCCAGCGTCTTGCCGGTGCCCGTGGGCGCGTGCATCAGCAACAACTCGCGCTGGCCTAGTGTCAAGGCTACTTGACGGGCGACTTCGTGCTGTGTACGGCGGTGGGCGCGGCGCGGATCCGTGTTGGTTGCGGCAGCAAATGCGCGCGGCAAGTGCACTTGGAATACATCGTCTAGGCGCGCCATGTCCTCTTCATGGAACGCCGCGCCTTCGTCGGGTGGTTGCGGTGCCACCGGCTGCAACTCACGCCAGCGCGGTGCATCATCACTCGCTCGCGGTTGCACCGCATCGATCAAGTCCTCGAGCGCAGCGTCATCGCGCGCCATGCCAGCCAGCACGCCGTCCTTCAGCGCAGCAAAGGGCAGTTCGCCGCCGCCGCTCCAACGCTCGGGCCTATCGAGCACCGCAATCGCGAGGCGCAAGCGCGCCGCGGCGCGTTCATCAGGGCCTGCAAAGCCGCGCCAAGCCGCCACCAAACCATGCACCGCCAAGTGCAGCACTGCTTGGGGCAAGGCGTGGATGCGTTCGGCCAAAGCCAACAAGGCGGCCCGCACTTGCTCGCAGGTCAACGCGCGGCGTTCGCCGCCCGCCAAGTCCGGCACCAGCTCTTCGCGGCGCAAGGCCAAACGACCCGGCAAGAACAGTGCAGCCACGTCCGCCACGCCGATTGACGCAGGTTGCGGCCTCTCCGCTGCATGCGCCTGCCACCAGGCATCAAAGGTCTCGGAGTCCGAGGTCAGCACGGTGCAGTCTTCTACAAAGTCCGCCAACTGCGCGAAGGCCGCAGCGGCCGTCGGTGCGCCCTGCAACATCGGCCCGGTGATGCCGTACTCGTGGGCCATGCGCGCGCTGGCCGAGGCATCGCTGCCCTCGAACGGCTGGCACAGCGTCTCGAAGTGCTCCCACGCGGCCTCGGGTGAACTGCGCTTCAGGGCTTCGAGCTTGAAAAGCCCATCCAGCGCCGTGTCCGGTCCCGTGGCCCACAACACGACAAAGGCCGTGCGCTCGAGCGGCGGCGTCGGCGGGCGGTCAGTGGTGCTAGACACGCGGATCACCCGCCGAGGGTAGCAGCCGCGGGCGCCTCCCGCGGTCACCGACTTTGGACTTGGATCCGGTCTTGATCCCAGATCCTGCCTCGACGGGCTTGCGCGGCACTTCTATACTGTTTGGCCCGGAAACCCTTCCGCAAGTCCCCCGAGAGCGGTCCTGCCGCACCCCGCACGAGCGATGGAAATCACCGATATCAAGGTCGACGGTTATGAACGCGTGGCGCGTTGCATCGACAAGGCCTCGGGCCTGCATGCAATCATTGCGGTCCACGACACCACGCTCGGCCCTGCCTTGGGCGGCCTGCGGATGTTGCCGTACGCCAGCGAAGACGAAGCGCTGTACGACGTTCTGCGCTTGTCCAAAGGCATGACTTACAAGTCGGCTGTGGCGGACACGGGCCTCGGTGGCGGCAAGTCGGTCATCATCGGCGACCCGAAGACGAAGAGCCCGGCGATGTTCCATGCCATGGGGCGCTTCGTTGATGCCTTCGGCGGTCGGTACATCACGGCCGAGGACATGAACATCGGCATCGCGGACCTGGAAGAGGTGCGCAAGACCACCAAGCGCGTGACGGGTCTGTCGCGCGAGTCGGGCAGCTCGGGCAACCCGAGCCCGTACACCGCGATCGGCTGCTTGCACGGCATGCGCGCCATCTTGGAGCAGTTGGAAGGCAAGGTGGACTTCCATGGCAAGCACATCGTGATCCAAGGCGTGGGCGCGGTCGGCGGTCGTTTGGCGGAGCTGCTCAAGAACGAGGGCGCCAAGATCACGATCTGCGACATCAACGAAGAGCGTGTGGCTCAACTCGCCAAGCAACACGGCTACGCGACCGTTGCGGACAAGGACCACCTCGATGTGGCTTGCGACATCTACGCGCCCTGCGCGCGCGGTGCCGGCCTCAATGACCAGACGATCCCGCGCCTCAAGTGCCGCGCGATTGGCGGTGTCGCCAACAACCAACTGCACGAGACGCGCCACGCACGCGACCTGATGGCGCGCGGCATCTTGTACGCGCCGGACTATGTCATCAATGCGGGCGGCATCATCAATGTGTCGATCGAGATGTTGCCGGGTGGCTACAACGAGCCGGCAGCGTTGAAGAAGGTCGCGACGATCTACGACAACCTGAAGAAGGTGTTCGAGATCGCCAAGGCCGAGAAGATCACGACGCATGACGCTGCGACGCGCTTGGGCGACCAACGCATCGAAGCCGGCAAGAAGGCCAACGCCGCCAAGGCCTTCACCGTTCAGGTGTGAGCTAGGAGCCAGCCGTGCGCAGGATCCTGCCTCTGATCCTGCTGCTTGTGCTTGTGCCAGCCATTGCGACCGCCGTGCTGCTTCTAGGAAGCGGCGGCGGTCGCGTTGCTAAAGGTGCGCAGCCGGGTGGCTTGGTGCGCGGTGTGGTGCGTGCGACGGGCGGCATCGTGTTGGAGGCCGAGCCGGTTGAAGTTGTCGCTGTGAACGCGCTGGGTGTCGAGCAACCGCTCGGCGTGCGCACGCGCACCGATGCCGAAGGTCGTTTTGCGTGTGACTTGCCAGCGGTCGAAGGCGGCTATGTCGTGCGGTTTGGCGGCGTGCAAGGCGTGCGCGAAGACCGCCCTTTGTCGTTGATTGGTCGCGAACCCGGAGAGGAACCGGCGGAATGGACCGTGGTGCTGCGTCGGGCCGCCAAGCTGCGCATTGAGTTGCCGCAAGCGGTGCGCGGGCGCTGGCTGGTCGAAGGTATGACGGTGGGCACCGGACTCTTGGGTTTCGGCAGCGCACCTTGGCGCGCGGAAGGTGGCGTCGATGGTTCCGCCGTTGATGTGCCTGGTCTGCCGCCGATGGACGCTCGCGTCCTTGTGCGCGCCGAGGATGGCACACGCTGGGAGTGGCAAGTCACCGTGCCTGCGGCGGGTGCGACTCTGCGCGTTGACTAACGCGCAGCGGCCTACTTGCTTTCGCGCGTGAATTCGAAGCGGCGCGGCGTGCCACCCTTCATGTAGCCGGTGGTGGCTGTCAGCGCGCCGTTCGCGGAGAGTTCGTACACGATGCGCTTGGGGTAGTCGTGGCGCGGATTGTCGAACACGGCGCGTGAAGGGCTCAGCTCGGTGAGCACAAACTCGGTCGCGGTCTTTCCGCCCGGTTGCGCGATGTACACCAGCCCGCCGTCGCGCTCGACGATGCGCAGGTACTCGAAGCCGACCATCTTGCCGCTGGTGTTGACCGTGCGCGACACGGCGAGCAGCGCGCCGCCGCGCGGCGGACTCCAACGCTCTTCGATCGAAGAGCCCGAGCTACGTGTCCCGATCCAATCGCCCGCGAGCCACGCGAGATCGCCGATCACTGCCTTCGCCGGCGTAGGCAGCGGGATGTCCTCGGCGTGGCGGTACAACCCGATCGAAGCCGAACCCGCAGGCGGGTCCACCATCACCGTGACCACCAGCCCTTCGGGCGTCGGGCGGAACGACCTGCGGATCAGCTGGATGCCTGAGCCTGTCTCGCCCTTCGGCCGCTCGAACGTCACCTCGTACTCGAACGCGCCGTCCTTCCAGCCGCCGCGATAGCGCGCGATCTTGCCCTCGTCCGGACGTTCGGTGACGGAACCGTCGAGCGCGACGCGCACATCCTTGTGTCCCGAGCCATGCCCGTTCAACACGATCGCGCCGTCTTCTACGCGCAGCGAGAACTTCGAGGCCATCGGCGCGCTGAGTTGTTCGAGCGTGCGGCCCGCGGTGCGGTCCTCGACGTAGATCCATTCGCCGTCCACCGCGCGCACGGGGTCTTGCGCCGTGGTCTCTTGACTCGCGCCCTCAAAGGCCGGTGCCAGCGAGACAGTCCCGATGATGGCTAACGCCGCTGCCAACCAGATGTGTACGCGCATGCTTCCGTGCCTCTCGACTCGAGATCTGTGGGGCATGCATCGTAGCCGCCGCCTTGCCTCAGGCCTTTGTGCCCACTCTCGTGGATCAAGGCGATGAGCTCTTAGGCGTGTCCAATGGTCGACAGCTCCGGCATTACGGCTGCCAAGTCGCCGTGACGCCGTTCGTGAGGTTAAACGCGCTCGCGGTGCAGAATGCGGCCGAGTTGCGGTACCACGCTTGGTAGTGGCGCACTTGTCCAGCCTGCGTCACGCCGCCGCGCACGGAGATCGCCAATTCGCCGGTGGAGGGATAGAGCGAAGCCCCGACGATGTTGGCCTGCGTGCCTAGGCGCACGACGGTGCCGGCAACGCAACGCAGGCCGTCGCCGAAGGCTGCCTGCACTTGCGCAGTGCCTTGGAAGTACAAGACGGGCGCGTTTGGCATCCCCGAGCCGCGCAGTGCGAAGGTGTCGTTCGACAGGCGCGCGGCGCCCTGTCCTTGCAGCAGCGCACCGGCGGCGTTGACCGAGCTCGCACAGCCGCGGCCTTGCGCGCCGTAGTTGCCGCACGGGCACGCTGCGCCGCTGCCATCACCAAAGCAGAACGACGCTTGGAACGAGGGCGTCGTGCGGTAGGCGAGCACATTGGCGCCAACACCCGCCACGATCAACGTGCCGTCGCTGGCGATCGCGGGCGCGCCGATGTTGATGTTCGGGACCGCGACGCTCCACCGCTCCGTCAAGTCGGCATTGAAGCTCCAGAAGCGCCCGTTCGGAAAGCCGCCGTTCGACACGAACACCTTGCCCATGGCATCGACGCCGAGGCGCGGCTCCCACGTGTCGGCCACCAAGGTATTACTCGTGTGGAGCAACGTTCCGGTGGCGCCATCGACGCGCTCGATCTGGCTGGCCTGGTTCAACATGTACACGCTGTTGTCGGGTGCCACGGCGAACTCGCTGGCGTAGCAGTAGCCCGCCGGACGGTTCCAAATCGGCACGAGACCAGAGCCCGTGTCGCGGAACGCGAACATGAAGTCGACGGCAGCGTTGTTCTGCACGCGCGGCAGATAGACGGTGCCGTCGAGACCCACCATGGGCGTCGTCTGGTGCAGGAAGCCGTTCATCGTCGGTCCGGTGTAGACCTGCACGCCCGTGTTGGCATCCCAACGCCGGATGGCATGGCCTCCGCCCACGACTTCGGCGGTGTAGAACGCGTCGCCGTGTAAGGCGCCGCCGCAATGGCCGCTGACCGATCCCACGCGCGGGCTTGTCCACATGGTCTGCCCAGTCGCGTGGTCGAAGCGCCAGATGCGCGAGTAGGTCGAGACGATCGGATCGCCATTCGGCGCGAACACGACGCCGTCGTAAGCGCCGCCGTTCTGCGCGTCAACGCTCGTCCATAGAGTGGCTCCCGTCGCGGAATCGAGGCAATGCAAGCGCGCGGACACGCTGCCGCCATTGCCGCTGCGCGCGGCGTAGACGCGACCGTCCTTGACGCCCGCGATCCATGTCGTCCAATCGCCTGCGTTGGCTGGGATGTTGGCGGTCCACAGCTCCGCTCCCGTCGCGAGGTCTTGGCACACGATGGGCGAGCCGAGCTGTTCCGGCGGGAAGCCCGTTTGGCGCACCGTGTAGACGCGTGAACCTTCGATGACAGGCTGCCAGGCGATGACCGATTGGCGGCCACCGCTCCAAGCGAGTGTAGGGGCCTCGGGGCCCACGGCCGGTGTCAAACCGTCGCGACGGGCGTTGCCACCGTTGTTTGACCAATCGCGCGGTGCGGCGTTCGCGATCGGACCGACGACGAGCAAGGACAGCAGGAAGATGTTGGGTAGAGAAGTGGCGGCCATGACCCATCCAAATCTACCGTCGACTAGCGATCCTTGCAGAGGTCGGTCGCGACGGGAGAACATAGGGACTCGGTAGGACTTTGAACGGCTCGCGGAAGAACGTCTCCGAGCCTACCTGTCGAGGCTCGGTCCGGGTACGCGCTGGAAATCCGCAATCTCCGCCTTGCCGCGCCGTCACGTTTCGCCTATACGCCTCCGGGTGACGAAACCCGCTGGGGTACCTCAGAGACGGCCATCCCCAGCTCAGCGAGTACAGGGTGGAACTCCCCGCGAGAGCGGGCCAGCCCGAGGCCGGAGAGACGCTGATCCAAATCAACCTCTCGCCCTCGAACCGGGCGAGATCATGACGCGCGACGAGCTTCCGCCGCGCCGGCTCGTGCTCGGTTGCCATCGCTGGCCCGAGGACGAGATCGAAGCCTACATTCGCGCGCTGCCGCGTTTCGATGCGGTGGAGGTGCGGGCGTGACGAAACAACGACTCGCCGACCTCAAGACCGAGTTCGAGATGACTCAGCAAATCGTGCGAGACCTCGAAGCCGAATGGAAAGAGCGAGGCAAAGAGAGCAAGCGCTGTAGCGACAAGTACAGCTCGCTCCTGATTGAGCATCTCTCCGTTCAGGGGGTTGACGCTCAGGACGACAACGACGTGGACCTCCTGCTCGTCGCCGAAGCCGTGACGACTGCCCGAGCGTTGCTGGTCGATGCGAAGCAGGCGGAGGGGAAGGCGTTTTCCAGCTACACGCGGGCGGTCTCGCGCTCCAACGCATTGCGCGCGACTCTCCGGGCAGTGGAGTACCTCGCCGGGCGGGAGGCGTCGCGATGACCTTCACGAAGTCCGACGAGTCGCCGATGCCCGACTATCGCGCGTCGATCGAGTCCCTCCAGAAGTGGCGAAAGGGAGGGCCGTGGGTCCTCGTCGCGCATCGTAAACAAGAGACCTAAGCATGCGCCGCGAGGATTCGGCTTGCTGGTGTCGATGCACCTAGGTTGGGTTGGGCAGGGACTGGATTCGACACGCTTTTGACGATCTGGTGTCGGGTGGGCCGCGAAAGCCTCCATATGAACATCACCCAATGCACTGTGGCGATCTCCATTCTTGGTCTGCAGGCGTGCAGCTCCACTTCGGCACCCCGTGGCGACTCGGGCTTCTATGCGCGAGCCAACGCGGGGTACGGCACTACGCTGGATGGCGCCTTTGACCCAGTTGGTGGCGAGGCCGACGGCGAGTACACAGCGGGACTCGTCAGCGGCGGCGCCCTGGGTTACGAGTTCGACAGCAGCTGGAGTATCGAAGCGGACTGGACCTATCGGAGGGGCGAGATCGACTCGATT
>JBILXQ010000111.1:0-7706 GCA_044378375.1 Planctomycetota bacterium | reverse complement strand
CCCTGACGCGCGGGAGAATCAACAGATGGAGAGCGTTGGCTCTTTCAGCGCATCACGACGCCTTGGAATGGCGCTCGTGTTCCTTCACGGCCTCTTCCATGACGCGCGAGGCGACATTGGACGATGTGGGCGGCGGCACGAGCCCGAAGGCGCGTCCTAGGCGCTTGCGGCCGAAGGCCGGGTTCTCGAGGTAGTACAGCGAGCGCTCCATGAAGCGCCGTGCGCGTTGGCCGTAACCGTAGTACCAGCGCTCGTAGCTGCGCACCATGTTCTTACGCAGCTCCTCCAGCTCGACCTGTGTGAAGTGCTCGTGCTTGTACGCCGAGCGGTTGGAGGACACATAGTTCTCCGACAGGTCCGTGAGGTCGATGTTGGCGAGATACCCGTCCCAACTCTCGGTGCCGATCAGCGGATTGAACACACTCACGCGGACGAGGTCCGGGCCCGCGAGCTTGAGGACCTTCTCGGTCTCTTCGATGTCCTGCTTGGTCTCGCCGGGCGAGCCGACGATCAGATAGACCTTGGCCCAGATGCCCGCGCGGCGCGTCATCTTGGCGGCCTCGACGATCACTTCGGGCGTGAGGTCCTTCTTGAGCACGTCCAGCATGCGCTGGCTGCCCGATTCCCAGCCGTAGTAGATGCGGCGGCAGCCGGCGCGGTGCATGTGCTTGAGCAACGGATAGTCCACGCAGTCGGCCCGCGTGTTGGCGATCCACTCGAACTTCAAGCCGCGACGCAGGATCTCGTCGCACATCTCATGGATGCGCTTCTTGCGCAGCGTGAGAATCTCGTCGACGAACAGGATCACGCCGGGGTTGTAGGTTTTGACGATGTGCTCGAGCTCATCGACGATCATCTCCGTCGAGCGCACGCGGAAGCCGCGGCCCGTCAATTCCTTTTGACAGAAGATGCACTTGAACGGGCAGCCGCGCGTGGTGAACACATACGCAAGGCGCTCAGGGTTCAAGCTGAAGTACTTGTCCATCGGCAACAAATGCCGCGCGGGGATCGGTAGCTCGTCGAGCTTCTTGATCAAGGGCGGCGCAGCATTGTCGATGATCAGCTGCTTCTCGCGCATCGCGGCAAGGCCGGGCACCTCGGCAAGGCCCTTCCAGTCGTCCGAGTCCACATGGCGCACAAAGCGCGGCAGCGTTTCCTCGGCCTCACCTTTGAGCACAAAGTCAAAGTGGCCGGAGTCCAGGAAGATCCCTTGGTCGACGGAAGCGTGCGGCCCACCCATGACGGTGATCTTGCCGCGGCTCTTGGCGTACTTGGCCCAAGCGATCGCGCGACGGATGTTGGGCGTCAACGCATCGAAACCGATGATGTCGTTGCGCTCGATCGCTTCGCGCATGTACGCGTCGTTGACGATGCGCTCATCGCACAACTCGACCGGCAGCTTCTCCTTCTCCATACACGCACCGAGGTACGTGATGCCGAGGATCATCGAGAGCGGATCCTCTTGCACGTGAGGCTTGACGTAGGTGAGCAGCGTCTTGCGCATGGAGCGTTACGAGATGTGGGTTCAGGAGCGGAGACAGGCCTTAGATCGAACTCTACCCTGCCCTAGAGGTTTTCACAAACCACGCACGGGTAGGTATTTATGAGTTCTTTAAGGCACTGGAGCACTTAGTTGTAGAGCGTAGATATCGGTCAGAGAGAGGCTTGGGCTGTACAGGCAGCCGCGTACTCCTCCGCGTATTCGGCGGCCATACGCGGCAAAAGGAAGTGTTTCAGCAGCCGTTCGCGGCCTGCCAGCCCCATGGCGCGCGCCAGGGCAGGGTCCTCGAGCAAGCGCCCCACAGCCGCGGCAAAGTCCTCAATGTGGAAAGGATTGCGCACAAAGCCGGTCTCTCCGTCGAGCACGACTTCGGGAGAGCCGCCATAGACCGTCGCCACCACCGGCTTGGCATGCTCCATGGCCTCCAGATTGACCATGCCAAAGGTGTCAAAACAAATGGACGGCGTCACGAACACATCGACGGCGGCGAGGGCTTGCTGCAGTTCAGGGCCCTCCAACCATCCGGTCGGAACCACCAGATGGGCGACCCCTAGGCTGTAGGCTTGTTGGGCGAACTCGCGGTCGTACACCTCGCGCTTGCCCATAACCAAGAGCCGCAAGGTAGGGAAGCGCGGTGCCAGCAAGCGCAGCATGCGCAAGAGCTGCAGCACACCTTTCTGCTCGTGCAGACGACCGCCGATCGCGATCAAGCGACAGTCCGCTAACCCACGGGCAAGCTTGAAGCCGTGGACTTCAGCGGGCGTCGGCAAGTGTGCACGTGGCTCGAGTGCATTGTGCACCGTGCGATGGACGCGCAGCTGGTTGGCCTCTAAAGCCTTGCCCAGCTCATCCGACACCACCGTCAGGCGATGCACATCGCGCTCCAGCACACGCCGGATGGCACGATTGCGGAACGGGTTCCAGCGCAGTCGTTGGCACGGAAAACACTTGGAAGGCCGCGCTTGGTAGTCACGCAGCACACCGCCTGCGGCTTCGCCACCATGAAAGCAGGTGAGCTTCTGGTGACAAAAACTCATGACATCGTGTGCCGTGAACACCACACCCGCGCCCGCGGCGCGTGACGCCGTCAGGGCTGCATAAGACAAGTGCGCATGCACCAGATGCGAGTGCACCACCTCCGGTCGGAAGTTGCGCAGCACTGCTTGGAACGGTGCTCGTACGCGCGGGTTGTCGAGACTTACCCAGCTACGCCAGCGCGGGTTGTACTCGCTGTACAGCCGGTAGACCTTAAGACCGCGCACATCCGCTTCGCCTGCTTGGGCCGGATCCTGCACTGCGGTCGCCAAGGCTGTCTCATGGCCTTGACGGCGATAGTGGGCCGCCAACTGATGCACCAAACGCACCGAAGATCCGATGCGTTCGTCTTCCAGGTCATTCAGGAACAGGATGCGCATGCTGTGCTCAGGCGGCCTTCGTAGCAGGTTCGCCATCGAACGCGCTGCGCGTGCGCAGCACCCACACAATGTAGACCAAATGCACGAGCACCCAGCTTTGGTAGAGGGCAATCCCCCACGCCATGCCGGTGTACGGGATCAGCTTCACGAACACGACATTGAGCGGGATGGTGATGAGCGCACCCAAAGCCGTCAGCCACAGCCAAGCCTTGATCCGGTTCGTGGCGATATAGAAGGACTCGATGGCCACGGCAAACGTGAACGGCACGGCACCCACACACAGGACCATGTAGTAGGTCGCGACGGGATGCGCATAGTCAGGCGGGAACAACCAGGCCACCAACGGCTCGATGAACGGAATGGCGAGCAAGATGCTGCCACCCAACACAGCACCGGAACCCAACGAGATTTGAAGGAAGAGCTTGCGAAAGCCGCGCCAGTCACGAGTGCCTGACAAGCCCGCCAACGCGGGCAGAGCTGTGCGCGAGATGCCGAGCATCAAGGTCAGCGGAATGGTCAAGATGCGTTGGGCGATGTGGAAGTAGCTGGTGTACTCCGGGCCGACGAAGCGCGAGATGACCAAGCGCGGGAACACTGTCAGGAACAGCGAAGTGCCATTCTTGACGATGCCAATGCGCAGGCCCAAGCGCAGACCTTGGCGTAGCGGCACGCTCCACATGCTGCGCGCGATGTCACGCACGCTGGGCAGCACCGCGCCGCCATCGTTGCGTGCTTGACGCCACAGCTCGATCGCCAGCAAGGAGCCGAACAAGGCCGCGACCACACTGCCAATCACGGCGCCCAGTCCCGAGCCGGTGACCACGGCACCAATGACAACCAAGAACAGGCGCACCACCTCGTCGGCATTCTCGAGTTGCGCCAGAGCCTTCATGCGGCGTGTGCCTTGGAAGGCGGTGAACGCTACGGCCCGCGGCAAGTCCAAGATTGGCTCCAAGCACAGAATCCAAGCCCAAACCCCGACTTCGCGCGAGCCGAACCAGCGCTCCCCCACCCACGGCAGCAAGAACCAACCAACCACGAGGATGGCCAAGCCAAAGACGAGGATGGCTTTGGTGACAAACGCGATCCAGCCTGCTGTTTTCTCGGCATTGCCCCGGCTCGCTGCGACGGCGATTTGCGACACAGTGGCGGGCACGACTCCGGTGTTGACCAAGAAGTGCAAGCCACCTTGCAGCGCAATGGCCGTCACCAGCAAGCCTTGTCCTTCAGCGCCCAACAAGTAGGCGATCAGGACTGTCGAGATCATCTGCGACAGCTGATTGATCACACCAGCGGCTTGCAGCGTGGCGGTGTCGCGCACAAAGCGCGAGCGCAGCATCTCTAGCAGTTTGCCTTTCACGCGGAACCACCGTGACGCTGAAGGGCTGTGCGGTACAAGGCGGCGACACGCTCGGCATTGTCAAGCCAGCTGGACTGTTGGGCATGAGCCAGGGCGGCTACACCTAACTGCTTGCGCACAGGTTCGTCAGTCAGCAAACGCTCCAAGGCTTGCCGCACGGAGTCCACCGTTTGCTCAACCAGCAAGCCTGTGACTCCGTGTACGATGGCGTCTTCGGCGCCACAGTCGAGTGTGCCGATCGCTGGCACACCGCAAGCAGCCGCTTCCAAGTACACGATGCCGAAGCCTTCAAACCCGCCATCTTTAGCGGTGACCGGCGTGTGCAAGAACACGCTTGCGTGCTGCAGCAAATCGACCTTCTCGTCTTCCGACACATTGCCGAGGAAGTGCACGCGATCCGAGCAGCCGGCTTCCTGGGCCCAGCGCAGCAGCTGCTGGTGGTAAGCATCCTGGACCGCGTTGCCGACGATGTAGTGATGCACGTCCGTGTGCGTGCGCGCCACCTCAACGAAGGCTCGCAAGCCCAAGTGGTGGCCCTTGCGTTCCTTCACTTCGCCGATGGTCAAGGTGTAGCGGCGACCATGCCATTCACGCGGCCCCACAGCACGCGCTGCAGCGTAGTGCTCCGCCTTGACTGCGTTGCCTACGACGAGCACGCGTTCCGGTGCGAGTGTGTTGGCCGGTACGCGCTGCAGCACTTGACGCTTGGTGTACTCGGAAACGCACACCAAGCCGTCCAAGTGACGCAGTGTGGTCAATGCAGCAGCACGGTGACGCGCGCTATCGAGTGGAGCCACGCTGTAGGTGCCGTGTGCGGTGGCAATGCAGGGCTTGCGGGCCAAGCGCGCTCCTTGCATGGCCAACCACGAGTGCGGGAAGTCTTTGGTCGCATGCACCAAGTCACACTCGCGCGCCGCCCAAGCTACTTGCGGCAACGACCAGGCAGTCGAAGCCCAGTAGCGCGCCGGACTCATGTACATGTAGTAGTCGGGAGGCAAGGCCACACGCCAAGGCCAATGCGCTGGCATGGAGGCCGAGACCGGGCGGTGCTTGCGACCGACCAAGAAGCGCGGCTCAAATCCGGGGATGCGCTGCTCCAATGCCGCCACCAACCGCAAGGTGTAGCGGCCGATACCGTCGAGGTCGGACAGGGAGTCAGTTAGGAACAGGACGCGCATGGTCTCTGCCGGCTGTGGCTCACGCGAGCATAGCGATCCACACGTGGGGAGAGTGAGCATCGACCATCGCCACGCCTTGATTGATCGCACCTATCGGAAAGCAGCCAAGGCGGAAGAACTTTCCGCTTGCTACGCTGCTGGGCCATGGTGGATGCAGGCAAGACCGCACCCGAGGCGCGCGGCGCGTTCGGTGGCTTCATTGGCCCGAAGAACCTCGTGGAGCTGGTACGCACCAGTGCTCCGTGGCTCTTTGACGGCACACATCCACAGGCCAGCCCGGAGTTGGCCCTGCCGCTCACAGGACGGCTCGTCGACTGCGCGGGAACGCCGCATGGTTGGTGGCGCATCCTGTTGGCAGCACCTCTGCATCCAGCCCCTGCCGACCAGCCCACACCCGCAGCCATTGCGGACTACTTTGCGCTGTGTTGCGCTGCGCACTTTGCCTCGGCAGCGACCTTCGTGCCCACGGATGTGGATGCCAAGATCCGCCATGCGCTGTGGCTCGACCAAAGCGATCCGGACGAGCTGCAACGCATGCTGCGTTTTGCCTTGGCCTTGCAGGAGTGGGATCTCGCGCCGGTGAGTGCACGCCTAGTCTGTGTGCAGGGGCAGGCTCCCGTCAGTGGTCACGATGGCGAACGCTTGTCGGTCTTGGGCGGAGCGCTGATCGGAGCTTCGACCGTACACGCCGACGAGCTGTCCGAAGCGTTGTACGCCGCCATGGATGCTGAGCTGCAACGCGAAGCGGAGGTGTTTCGCACCGCGCTGCATGCGCGCGACCGTGAGCTGGATGTGCTGGCGTTGGCGGCCGTCTTGACGCACAACGCCGGTGATGTGGTTCAGGCACTCGGCAGCAAACACGCAGCCGCTGTCTCGCCGGAACGACGGCACAGTCTGTTGGAGCTATCGCGGGAACGCTTCGAGCGCTACGGCGGCGCGTATGGTCATGCCGCGCTCGTGTACCGCGAACTGCTCGCCGCTGAAGGGCATCGCAACTATCCGCTGCGCGAGCTGAAGTGCTTGCGCAAGCATCCTTCGCTGCTGTACCCCATGGCGCCCTGCGTCGACAGCTGGGGCGAGATGCTGGCCTGTACACCCCATTTGACAACAGCGGAGCGTGCTGAGGTGGTGGTTGGCTTGGTCGAGGGCCTGCGCCGTGTGCAAGGGCAATCGGCCTACCAGCGTGCGCTAGCCGGCTTTGCACGCACGTGGCGTGGAGGCTTGCTCGACAAAGCCCTGAGCGCTCACTACACCGCGCGCGTCAAGCGTGATCTAGACAGTCATGACGTGCGCAAAGCGATCGAGACTCCGCGCGCGAGCTTTGAAGCCAGTCTCAAGAAGCGCACGCGTGCTGTGTTGACGCGCGGGTAGCTGCCGCACGCATGCCTACGTTTGTCTTAGCCACCTTCCTCTTCGTGTACCTGGCCATGGTGCTGGGCCGCGTGCCGGGGCTGCGCTTGGACCGCACGGGAGCGGCATTGGTCGGGGCTCTGGTACTGGTGGCCGCCGGCGCGATGACGGCGCAAGATGCGTGGCTGGCCGTCGATGTGCCCACTCTGGCGCTGCTGTTCGGCATGATGGTGCTGTCCGCTCAACTCGCAGCAGCCGGTGTGTACGCGCACATTGCACGCGTGCTCGATGCGGCTCAGGCTGGGCCGAAAGCCTTGCTCGCATGGGTGGTAGTGGTCAGCGGTGCCATGTCCGCTGTACTGACCAATGACGTGGTGTGCGTGGCCCTCGCCCCGCTCGTTGCCGAAATTGCACGCCGTCGACGATACCAGCCGCTGCCCTACTTGTTGGCGCTGGCCGCCGCAGCCAATGTGGGCAGTGCACTCACACTGATCGGCAACCCACAGAACATCTTGCTTGGGCAGACACTGCAACTGTCGTTTGGTGCCTATGCAGTGCAGGCGCTGGTCCCTGTGTGCCTCGGCTTGGGACTGACGTGGATGGTGATCTGGCAGGCTTGGAAAACACGCGTTCAGGAGCCTGCTACTCCAGTCGTGTCCAGTGAGACCGCACCGCAAGAGCTGCCCACGTGGAATCGCTTGCAAGCGGTCAAGGGGCTAACACTTCTGAGTTTGGTCATGATCCTCTTCGTGGCCACAGAGCTTCCACGCGAGGCGGTGGCTCTCGGTGCCGCTGCGGTGGCGTTGTGTTCACGCCGCATTCACAGTCAAGCATTTGTGACACGCGTCGACTGGCCGCTGTTGGTGCTCTTCACCAGTCTGTTTGTGGTTCACGCAGCATTC
>JBILXQ010000110.1:0-7708 GCA_044378375.1 Planctomycetota bacterium | reverse complement strand
AAGCCTTGCGGGCGACACGCTGACCCTGGTCGGCTCGGGCATGCCGAACAGCAACGCGCTGTACTTCCAAGGCACGACCGCCATCGCCGCTCCGTTCGGGGACGGCCTGCGTTGCGTGGGCGGCACGGTGACGCGTTTGGGCACCAAGCTCAATGCAGCCGGTAGTTCGATCTACCCGGGCCAGGGCGACCTGCCGGTGTCGGTGCGCGGCAACGTCACCCTGAGCGGCTCGGTGCGCAACTACCAAGCGTGGTACCGCAACGCCGCCGTGTTCTGCTCGCCCAGCACCTTCAACCTGACCAACGGCTACCAGGTGACCTGGGCGCCCTGAGGTAGGCCTAGCGGTTTCGCAAGCGACGGCCGGAGCCCTGCTCCGGCCGTCGCGTTTTTGGCCCCTAGACCCACCCCGATGCGCGAATCGGGAACGATAGAAATCAGCCCTTGCAGGAATGTGCAAGTTTGGCGATCCTGAATAAGACGGGATCACTCGGCCGAGAGCACTCGGCCCGCGCACGCCTCTCGGTGGCACGACCAGTCACGATCTCGTCCAGCCAATCCCCCTCTCGGAACATGCAGCAGACCACTCTGACTCTCGCCACTGCCTTCGCAGTTGGTTCCTTGGCCTTCGCTCAAAAGGTTGACAACTCCGCCCCGACCAAGGGCATGGAACAACCGGGACACTACGGATTCGGTGCCTCGCTTGCCGCCGGTGGCAGCAATGACTGCAGCGCAGCCGCTGCCAGCAACACGCTCGTCGGCACGGGCACCTTCCCCGTGAGCACCTTGGGCGCGACCACGGGTGCAGCTCCGGCCCAACCGCAAACACCTTCCACCATCAAGAACGATGTGTGGTTCTACTGGGTTGCAACGGCTACGGGTACCGCGCGTCTAGAGACCTGCGGCGGCACCGGTGGTGTTGACACGAAGGCCGCAGCGTGGCTCGCGAACAACGGCACCTCTTGCCCGAGCGGCACGAACCTCGCCTACAACGATGATGCCTGCGCCCTCGAGTCGCGCATCAGCTGGTCCGTCACCGCGGGCACGGCGTATTTCATCCAACTGGGTGCCTTCACCGAAGGTGTCACCTACTCGGGCACCTTCACGCTGAACGTGCTCACTCCCCCGACGAATGACAACTGCGCGACGCCGAACACCTTGACGGGTGATGGCCCGCACTCCTTTGATACGACGCTCGCCTCGACGGGCACCCAAGGCCAGAGCGAACTGCTCTGCGGCGCCAACACCGGCATCGGCCGCGACATTTGGTTCACTTGGACTGCATCGGCCAGCGGCACGCGCGGCGTGAGCACCTTGGGCAGCACGGGCCTCGACACGAAGATCGCCGTCTACCCGGCCGGTGGTTGCCCGACGGCAGGTACCGCGCTCGCCTGCAACGACGACACCAACGGTGCACAGTCGCTTGCCACCTTCACGGCAGTAGCCGGCACGACCTACCTGATCCAACTGGGTCAGGATCCGACCAACGCGACCGCTGGCGGTACCGGCACCTTCAGCATCATCGACCCGACGCCGCCGAGCAACGACAACTGTGCTCAGGCTGCGACCATTTCGGGCGCGGGTCCGTTCAGCTACAACACCACCTTCTCGACCACGAGCCCCGAGGGCCAGGCCGAGGCGCTGTGCTTGTTCTTCGGTCAAACGGCGATCAGCCGCGATGTGTGGTTCGTGTGGACGGCCTCGACCAGCGGTCCGGTGACCGTGTCCAACTGCGGTCAGTTCACCTCGACCGCGAATGACACCAAGATCGCTGTGTACGACGGTGCGGGTTGCCCGGCCGCCGCGGCGATCGCCTGCAACGACGACGCGGGTGCGACCCTGTGCGCCACGCAGAACCTGTCCAGCAACGTGACCTTCAACGCGGTCTGCGGCCAGAGCTACACCATCCAGCTCGGCTGCTACGGCACGGCCGGTGCCAACATCGTGGGCACCTTCTCGGTGACCGAGTCCGGTTCGCCCTGCATCGCAGGTACGGCCTACTGCTTCGGTGACGGCACCGGCGGCGCCTGCCCCTGCGGCAACTTGGGCACGGCTGGCAACGGCTGCGCCAACAGCATCAACGCCAACGGCGCCAACCTGACGGGCAGCGGCAACGCCAGCATCTCGGGTGACTCGCTCAGCCTGACCGGCTCGGGCATGCCGAACAGCAACGCGCTGTACTTCCAAGGCACCACGCAGATCGCCGCCGCCTTCGGTGACGGCCTGCGCTGCGCCGGCGGTACGGTGGTGCGTTTGGGCACCAAGACCAACGTTGCAGGCACCTCGACCTACCCGGTCGCAGGCGACCTGTCCGTGTCGGTGCGCGGTGCCGTGACGGTGCCGGGCGTGCGCAACTACCAGGCTTGGTACCGCAACGCCGCGGTGTTCTGCTCGGTGAGCACCTTCAACCTGACCAACGGCTACTCGGTCACTTGGGCACCTTGATCGCCGCAAAGTTCTGATCGAAGGCAATGTTTGCCAATCCGGCCGGCTGCCGCCCCTTCGGGCAGCAGCTGGCCGGAACTCTTTTCCACATCCGCAACTAGAGGGCGTCAAGGAAACCGGACATACCGCCCCACAGATGGAGAGCACTGTTTATGCTAAGGCAATGTTCAGGTCCTCTCTCCTGAACGACTCTCAATTTACGGAGCCATCTTCATGACCGCACGCTGGACACTGCCGTTACTGGCGCTCTCGACCCTCGCTACCGTGACCTTCGCCGACCAAGGTGCAGGCACCAAGTACTCGACGCCCAAGCCACCGCCGACGCAGCCGCGCGCTATGGCGCTGACCTCGGCCTTGGTGGGCGGAGCGGACTCGTGCGTCACGCCGGATGTCATCGTGGGCGGTGGACCGTTCCTGTTCGACAACACCGTCGCAACCACCGGCTTGGAAGGCCAAGCGGAAGGCTTGTGCACCTTCTTCGGCTTCACCACGGTAGACCAAGATGTGTGGTTCAAGTGGACCGCAACATCCTCCGGCATCTTGTCCGTGAACACCTGCGGACTCAGCGCGGTGGACACCAAGATCGCCATCTACCAAGCGACCTCGTGCCCGACCGCGGGCTCGGCTATCGGCTGCAATGATGACGCTTGCCCCGGTTTCCAAACAACTGCACAAGCGACGGTGGTCGCTGGTCAAGATTACTTGATTCAACTCGGCACCTATCCTGGTGCGGGCGGCGGTACCGGTACCTTCACCTGCAGCGTGAGCTCGGCCCTGCCGAACGACGAGTGTGCATCCGCGCTCGCGATTACGGGTGCAGGTCCGTTCCTCTACGACACAAGCACCGCCACGCGCAGTGCTCAGGGTCAAAACAACTCGCGCTGCTTCATCTTCAACACCAGCGTGATTGACTTTGATGTCTGGTACCAGTGGACCGCGCCGAGCACGGGTTGGTTTGCTGTGAACGGCTGCGTCGGCGGTTTGCACGACATGAAGATGGCGGTTTACGCGGGTGCAGGTTGCCCGACGACCGAACCGCTCGGTTGTGACGACGACATGTGCGGCGCAGTCGGTGGCCCGGCCAAGGCTCCGTTCTTTGCGACCGCAGGTCAGGCGTACACGATTCAACTCGGTAGCTATCCTGGTCAGGCTGGTGCACCTGGTCAGTTCACGATTGACCCGTTCACCCCGGCTGCTGCGGATGAGTGCACGGCACCGGCCGCCGTTACGGGCGCTGGTCCGTACGCATGGGACCAACTCAACGCAACCACCGGTTTCGTCGGTCAAGACGAGCTCAACTGCGCCGGGGAGATGATCACCTATGACTTGTGGTACAGCTGGACCAGCAACTGCACCGGCACCGTCACCGTCACGCTCTGCAACCAGACCGGCAATGACACCAAACTCGCGGTGTATGCGGGTGGGGGTTGCCCGACGGCTCAAACATCCATCGTGTGCAACGATGACTTCTGCTTGGCCGGCGGTCCTTCGCAAGTGACCTTCGGTGCGACGGCGGGCCAGACCTACTTGATCCAAATCGGCAGCTGGCCGGGCGAGATTCCGGGCTCGGGTACCTTCTCGATCACGACCTCATGCCCGATCGCTCCTGGCGCGCCCTACTGCTCGGGCGATGGCTCCAGCACGGCTTGCCCGTGCGGCAACCTCGGTGCTGCGGGCAACGGCTGCGCCAGCTCGATCAACGTGGCAGGTGCGAACCTGACGGCCACGGGCAGCGCATCTTTGGCTGCTGACTCGGTGGTGCTGGCTGGCAGCGGCATGCCGAACAGCAACGCCCTGTTCTTCCAAGGCAGCACGCAAATCGCGTCACCCTTCGGTGACGGCTTGCGCTGCGTGGGCGGTACGGTCGTGCGTTTGGGCACCAAGCTGAACGCAGCAGGCGCTTCGCAGTACCCCGCGGCTGGTGACCTTGCGGTCTCGGTCCGTGGTCAAGTCACGCTACCCGGCGTGCGGAACTACCAAGTGTGGTACCGCAACGCGGCGGCCTTCTGCACGGCGGCTACCTTCAACTTGACCAACGGGTACACGATCACCTGGAACCCGTGATCTGAATCCACCTGAGTCTCTGGCAAGCCACGAAGCCGCGCGCTTCGTGGCTTGCTTCGTTTTAGGGGGCCCTGCGACATTTGGAGTGCGGTTGCAAGTGCGCCGCCGCAAAAAAAGCCGGACATGTTAAGTGCCATGTGAAGCCATACAGACGGGAATTCCGCGATTTTTTTCCATCTACTTGCCCCATGTGGAAACCTTTGCCTTACCTTTAAGCGAGCAAGTGCTTCCATCTCCGGAAGCAACTGCATCGTTCTGATGCTCCTCTCCCGCGCGGACGGAGCTCATCCCCCAACTCTCTCGCGAGACCCCCTCATGCGCATCTCTCTGCTCGCAGTCGGCTGTATGGCGATCGCCCTTTCCGGCATCAGCCAAGCACAGTTCACGACCTCGCAAGGCACATCCAACAAGGGCCCGACGCCGAAGAACGTCAAGCCCGTCATCCAAAAGTCGACGCAGACCTCGCTTTCGGTCCGTCCCATCCCGCTGACCGCGGCCTTGGTAGGCGGTAGCGATGATTGCTCGACGGCCCAGACGGCGAACGCCATTTCGGGCGTCGGTCAGTTCTCTGTCGACACCACGATTGCGACCACGGGCGCGCCGACGGCCTCCTGTGGTTTGATGGGTACAGATGTGTGGTTCTACTGGACCGCGACCACCAGCGGCGTGGCCTCCATCCAAACCTGCGGCCTCGTCGGCAACGACTCCGTCTTGGCGCTCTGGGATGCCGCGGGCGTGCCTGCAGGCACCTGCCCGTCGGTCCAACTGGCGTGCAATGACGACTCGTGCGGCCTCCAGTCGCGCGTGAGCTACACCGTGACGGCCGGACAGTCGTACTTCATCCAAGTCGGCTCGTACAACGGCGGCGCGGGTTACATCGGCGCGATCGACATCAGCGTCACCGTGCCCACGGGCAACGACGACTGCAGCGCGGCCATCGCACTGACGGGCCCCGGCCCCTTCAACTACGACAACACGGGTGCCACCACGGGCTTCCCGGCGGGCACCTGCGGAGGGATCGGTGCCGACTTGTGGTACCGCTGGACGGCGCCCTCGAGCGGTGTCGCCACGCTGTCGGTCTGCGGTACAGCCGCGAACGACACGGCACTCGCCGTGTGGGATGGTACGGGCATTGCGGTTGGCGCCTGCCCGACCACGCAAATCGTCTGCAATGACGACTCGTGCGGTTTGCAGTCGCAACTGACCTTCTCCGTGACCGCTGGCTCGAGCTACTTCTTCGAAGTGGGCTCCTACAACGGCATTTCGGCTGGCCCGGGTGCGTTGTCGGTCAATGTCAGCGCTCCGGCGGTGAACGATGGTTGCAACGCGGCCATCGCCGTGAGCGGCTTCGGCTCTTTCCCCTTCGACAACCTCGCGGCCTCGACCGGCACGGAAGGCCAGAACGAAGCCGCGTGCTTGTTCTTCGGCTCGTCGGCTGTGGCTTCGGACGTCTGGTACACCTGGACGGCCCCGTCCACCGGCAAGGTCGTCTTCTCGCTCTGCGCTGGCGCGACCAACGATTCCAAGATCGCGGTCTACTCCGGTAACGGCTGCCCGACCACGCCGGCCATCGCCTGCAACGACGACAAGTGCGCCTTGACCTCCGAGGTGTGCTTCGACGCCGTTGCTGGTCAGGTCTACACCCTGCAAATCGGCCTCTACCCGCTCGGCGGCGCTGCTGGCACAGCCGGCGCCTTCGAGATGCGTTCGGCAAGCGGCACCACCGGTAACGATGGTTGCGCGACCCCGACCACGCTCGTGGGCAACGGCCCGCACGCTGTGGATACCACGTTCGCCACGACTGGCTGCGAAGGCCAGGACAACGGCGCGTGCTTGTTCTTCGGCAGCACGGTGATCGACAACGACATGTGGTTCACTTGGACGGCCCCGACCTCGGACCAGTACCAAGTGAGCATGTGCGGCTCGGCGACGGACACCAAGCTCGCCGTGTACCAAGGTGCGGGTTGCCCGACGGGCGCCGCTCTGGCGTGCAACGACGACGCCTGCGCTCTGCAGTCGCAGTTGTGCTTCCCGGCTACGGCGGGTCAGACCTACACCATCCAGATCGGTGCCTTCCCCGGCGCCGGTGGTGGTCCGGGCACGCTGAGCTTCATCCCGGTGGTGGCCCCGACGGGTTGCCAGCACGACGACGGCTCCTCGGAAAACTCGATTGGTCTGACCGCGGGTGGCGGCCTCGTTTGGCTGCAGCGCTTCGGTACGGCTGGTGGTTCGACCACGCTGAACTCGGTGTCGGCTGCGTTCGATACGCCGCTGTTCCCGAGTACCGGCCTGATCGGCACGCCGGTGACGGCCTGCGTGTGGGATGACCCGAACGACGACGGCAACCCCAGCGACGCGGTGCTCGTGGCCCAAACGGCTGGCGTAGTCATCAACCAGTCCGCGGACATCTTTGATGTCTACAGCTTCACCTCGCCGGTGTCGGTGTCGGGCGTGTTCTTCGTGGGCATCTCGATCGTGCACCCGGCTGGTCAGTTCCCCTGCGCCTTGGATCAGACCGGTTGCCCGGCTTCGTCCAACGGTCGCTCGTGGCTCGCGGGCAACACCGCGGGTGCGGCTGACATCGTCAACTTGCTCGCCAACCCGATTGGCCTCACGGATGTGGACGCGATCGGCTTCCCCGGCGTGTGGATGATCCGTGCAGACTGCAATGGCGCGGTGGGCACGGCCTTCTGCTTCGGCGATGGCACGGCGACGGCTTGCCCGTGCGGTAACGTCGGTGCGACGGGCAGCGGTTGTGCCAACTCGGTCAACGTGAACGGCGCCAAGCTGGAAGCCCAAGGCAACGCCAGCATGACCGCCGACTCGCTGACCTTGCGTGGTACCGGCATGAGCGCGACGGGCACCTGCTTGTACTTCCAGGGCACCACGCGCTTGTCGGGTGGTCTCGGTGTCGTGTTCGGTGACGGTCTGCGTTGCGCCGGTGGCACGATCGTGCGCCTCGGCACGAAGACCAACTCGGCTGGCGCATCGGCCTACGGCAACGCCACGGCGGACATCCCGGTGTCCGTCCGCGGTCAGCTGCCGACGGGCGGCGGCACGCGTACCTACCAAGTGTGGTACCGCAACGCGGTCGCGTTCTGCACGCCGAGCGTGTTCAACCTGACGAACGGTCTCGAGATCGTTTGGGTGCCCTGATCTAGGGACCACAACGCAAGTGACTCCTACGCGGGGTCGCACTTCC
>JBILXQ010000109.1:0-7718 GCA_044378375.1 Planctomycetota bacterium | reverse complement strand
CGGTCAGCGGCTTGTGGATGCGGTTCTCCTCGAACGTCTCCATCTCGTCGAAGGCGAAGCTCCAGGGCTCGGCCTGGTCACGCAGGAGCGGCAAGCGCGCACGATGGAACGCTTCGCAGTGCTGACCTAGTTGCTCGAGCCGCAGCGCGATGGTCTTGCGGTTGATCTTCAGCGAGCGCGCCATGTGGCGCTGCGTGACCTTGGCAACAAACCCGCGAAAGATGTCGATCGCGATGCCCGGCCGGCGGTGCCGCCAATCGAAGCGAAAGGTCTGCGTGGAGAAGGTGTGGCCGCAGGTTTTGCAGCGAAAGCGCTGCACGAGGCGGTTGTCACAGCGGCGCCAATAGTGGCCCTTGTGCTGGAAGGCAAAGCGCGCCTGGCCGGCGCAGGAGGGGTGCGGACAGAAGGCGGGTGTGAAGGCGGTCATGGCGTAGGTGCTCCGCCCATACGGACGAAGCGCGCGCGCCAGGTGGGACAGCTAGTTGGGAATTCCGTGCACACTGGTCGGGGCCAGTATCGAGTCAGAGCTCCTGCCCCCCCAACCTCTCCCTCAACCTCTCCAACACCTGCCCATGAATCTTGCACACCCTCGACTCCGACACCCCCAACACCTCACCAATCTCCCTCATCGACATCCCCTCCCAATACCTCAAATACACAACCCGATACTCCACCTCCGACAACCGCTGGGCGACCAACCCCAGAATCTCAACTCGTGTGAGATCCTCAAACGGCGCCTCAGCACTCTCATCGACCACGCGGTCTAGGAGCGGGACGGAGTCATCGTCGTCCTCGCCCCAGGCGGCATGGGGGCCCTCGATGAGGGCTGCGCCGAAGAACTGGCGGTATTCGCACACGTCCATGGACATGGCGGCGGCCACTTCTTCGTCGGCGGGGTCGCGCTGGAGGTTGGCGCGGAGGCGTTCGATGGTGCGGCGGCGTTGTTCGAGGCGGGCTCGGACCGGGCGGGGTACCCAGTCGAGGTGGCGGAGCTCGTCGAGGAGGGCGCCGCGCACGCGCAGGTCGCAGTAGCTTTCGAAGGGCACACCGCGTTCGGCATCGAAGGCCGCGATGGCGTTCATGAGGCCTACTTGGGCGGCTGTTTCCAGATCGCCACGATCCACGGAAGGCGGCAGGCGTTGAGCGAAGCGGCGCACGATGTCGAGCGCGAACGACTGGTAGTGAACGACCAACGCGTTGCGTTCGACTTCGCTGCCGCTACGGCGAAAGGCACGCCACAGGCGAGCAACGGGATCCTTCGTGCGCGTTGCACGTTGGATCTTTGGCTCGGGTAGAGCGGACACAGAGGCGTCTTGGCCTGCGAGGTTCGGCATGCGGGGATCGCGCGGGCTGCGGAGGCCGGCGCGTCGCGTCCATGCATCAAGCGAAACGGGAGCGTGTCATGCAAGAGGCAAGTTGAGAACTTCCCAACTCAGTCATCGTGCGGCAACGGATCATCAGCCCAACCAAGTGCACGCATCGTGCGTGTCTCCGCGCGTCGCATCGATTGACGATCGCGCGGTGTGTGGTCGTCATAGCCGCACACATGCAACACACCATGCACGATGTAGAGCAGCAACTCGCGCAGAGCTGGTACTCCACGCTCTTTGGCCACGCGGCGTGCATGTTCCGCACCGACAATCAACTCGGCATCGCACGTGCCTTCGTGCTGCTCGCCATCATCACGCAGATCGAAGGTGATCACATCCGTGGCGCTGGGATCCGCCAGCCACACGCGATGCAAACGCCGCATTTCACGCGTTGGCACGAAGACAATGGAGACATGCCGCAGGCGCGTGCGACCGGTCTGCGCCGCAGCGGTGACGGCGGCTTGGACTTGGGCACGCGTGGCCCAAGCACGCGCACCGCGCCACGTGATGGACACCTCTACCGGTGCCTTAGGCGCGGCAGCCATCAGTCGCGGCGTGCAGGTGCTTCGTAGGCGCGCACGATGGCCTCGACCAAGGGATGGCGCACGATGTCTTCACGCGCAAACTCGACCAACCCGATGTCCTTCCAGCCGCGCAAACGCGCGACAGCATCGGCTAGGCCGGAGCGAGCGCGTTCCTCCAAGTCCGTCTGGGTCGGGTCACCCGTAACGACCATCCGCGACCCCTCACCCAAGCGCGTGAGGAACATCTTCATCTGCGGCACGGTCGCATTTTGGCCTTCATCCAACACGACGAACGCATTGGCCAGCGTCCGACCGCGCATGAACGCGAGCGGTGCCACCTCGATGATGCCGTGCTCTTCCATGCGCTGCACATCCTCGAAGCCAAGCATGTCGTAGAACGCATCGTAGAGCGGACGCGTGTACGGATTGAGCTTCTGCTGCACATCACCGGGAAGGAAGCCGAGGCGTTCGCCGGCTTCGACCACTGGGCGTGTCAAAACGATGCGACGCACCGAACCACTGCGCAGCGCCTTCACAGCAGCAGCCACAGCCAGATACGTCTTGCCTGTGCCAGCCGGGCCGATGCCAAAGGTCAGCGGGCAACGCTCCATCAGCTCCAAGTAGCGGCGCTGATTCTCGCTGCGCGCCACCACCGGGTTCTGCCGCATCATGGTTGGTTGCGGTGGCGGAGTGGTCGGCACGCGTGTGCGCGCATCATCACCACCCTTGACCAACCGATAGGACGGCGTCGGACGGCCGCGCAACGGAGCGGGCAGTCCACCTGCCACGGCAGTAGTCACTGGCGCGGACGCACTCGGCGAGTCATTGCCCAAGAGGATCGCCTCGACCTCAGCACTCTGCAGTTCACGCCCCTTGCGCGACTTGCCCAAGAGATGGTCGATGCGTCGTCGCGCTTCTTGGACCTGCTCGTCAATGCCCTTGAGCCGGAGATTGCCCTTGCGCGTGTAGATCTCGATCTCGAGGTCTTGCCGCAACAACTTCGCGTAGCGGTCATACGGGCCGAGGATCAGAATCGCCTCGTCGTGTGAGCGCAGCGGGATGGTGATTTCCGTGGGATTCAGACGGGTTGGCTCCGGTGGGGTATGTGGATCATGCACCCGCCCCTTCCGATTCGTCAAGCCGAGGCAGGCTTCACAGCGAACGTTCGAAGACAAATGGCCACACCAGCACCGCAGTTGGGATGGTGAGCAACAAGCTGTCGACCTGGTCAAAGAGCCCGCCGGACGGACCGAACCAGGTGGACGAGTCCTTCACACCTGCTTTGCGTTTGGCCCACGACTCCACCAAGTCGCCCGCTTGCGCGGCGAGATTGACGACAGCGGCGCCCACGAGGACGCCCCACACACCGTGGCGCGCGTCAGGGGTCAGCCCCGCGAGGTACAAGCCTCCGATGACCGCGACGCACCCGACCAACGAGGCCACACAGCCGGCCGTGGTCTTGCCGGGCGAAATGCGCGGGAAGGGATGCGTCTTGCCGATCGAACCACCCACGTAGTACCCGCAAGTGTCGCCGATCTTGGAGGCCACCAAGAGCGTCACGAGGCCGGCTAAGCCGAAGTCCAAGCGCAAGCCATCGAGCGCGAAGAGCGGCGGCAGGATCCACAGGGCCAGTGCGCCCACGAACAGAGCTCGCCTGCGCACATCCGAGCGGCGCCAGGCCAGCAACAACCAACCTGCACTGATGATGCCCATCACGAGAGCCGCGAAGCGCAACCCCGCGAGTCCATTGTGCGCTTCGGCCAGTTGCCAAAGGAGCAGGCCCGCGATGCCGGCAAAGGCGAACCCACGCGCCCACGCACGCGGCCAAAACGGAGCACGCAACGACTGCAACGCGTGCACAGCCAAGGCGGTCAAGGCCACAAAGGCGGCATCACGCCAGTAACTCTGCGCGAGCACACCATTGGCCGCATCAGGGAAGTCACGAGCGTGATCGAGCACGATGGCGCGACCTTCCAACTGAGCTTGAGCCAACAAGGCTGCGGCGAGCACACCCGTCAGCAGCGGTGGCAGCAAGTCCACCAAGGCCCAACTACCCATGCGCGCCACTTCCCACACCAAAGCGAGCGCCACCAACAGCACGGCAATGGGCACAACGCGATCGTTCGTCTTGGACCACAGCAAGAGCAGCGTGAGCGAGCCCGCGAGTGCTCCGCCGGACAGCGTGCGACGCAAGATCTTGGCGCCGCGCGAGGGAGTCGGTTGACCAGCAGCGCCCATGGACCTCACGCTCCGCCCGCGGGTGTGGGTGTGTTCAGGCCACCGAACTTGCGGTTGCGCGTCGCATACGCGCGCAACGCGGCCAGCAGATCCTCACGCCCGAAGTCCGGCCAGCAGGTCTCGGTGACATACAGCTCGGTGTATGAACTCTGCCACAGCAGAAAGTTCGACAGACGCAGCTCTCCCGCTGTGCGGATCAACAGATCAGGATCCGGAGTGTGCGCGTCATACAGATAGCGCCGCAGTGTCTCTTCATTGGCGAGCTTGGGATCCTCGCGCCCAGCCAACACCGCCGCACCGTACAGCTGGAGCGCATCGCCAATCTCCGTGCGCGAGCCATACGAAAGGGCCAAACGCAGCAGCATGCCCGAGTTGGAGGCTGTCAAATTTTCTGTACAGCGCAACTCGCGCAAGGCGCCTTCGGGCAGGTCCTCCAAACGCCCCAATCCGCGCAAGCGCACATCGTTGTCCATCAAGGTGCCGCGCTCGTCGATCAAGAAGCGCTCGAGCATGCCCATCAAGAACCGGATCTCGTGCTCGGGGCGTTTCCAGTTCTCGACCGAGAAGGCGTAGAGGGTCAGGCTCTCCACGCCCATGCGCGCACATTCGGTGACGATCGTGCGCACCGCCTTGACGCCCTTTTCGTGGCCGAACACGCGCTTGAAGCCCTGTTTTTGAGCCCAGCGTCCGTTGCCGTCCATGATCACCGCCAGATGCGCGGGGAACGGACCGCCTAGATCGGGACGCTGGATGCTCAAGGCCATGCGGCTCACCTGCGGCAATCGATGATTTGGTCGCGTTCCGGTCCGACGGAGATCATCGCGACCTTTGCACGACAGGTGCGCTCGAGCCACGCGATGTAGTCGCGCGCAGCCTGCGGCAGATCCTCGAAGCGCCGCACCGCCGTGATGTCTTCACTCCACCCTTTGTGGCGCGCAAAGACCGGCCGCACACCTTCGATGGACGCCAATTCAGCCGGCCAATCCAGCATGCGGCGACCATTCAGCTCGTAAGCCTCGGCAGCGCAGATCTCGTCAAACCCCGAGAGCACATCGAGGTTGGTGACGATCAGCTCATCCGCACCGCTGATCTCCAACGCGTACCGCACGGCGACCGCATCGAACCAACCACAGCGCCGCGGACGGCCCGTGGTGGAACCATACTCGTTGCCTTGCTTGCGAATGCGATCGCCGATGGCGTCCTTCAACTCGCTGGGGAACGGGCCTTCGCCGACGCGCGTGCAGTAGGCCTTGACGATGCCCACCACATGGTTGATCCAACGCGGCGGCACCAACGCGCCAGCCGAGATGCCGTTCGCTCCCGTGTTGGAGCTCGTCACATACGGATAGGTGCCTGCGTCGATGTCGAGCATCGCGCCTTGCGCACCCTCGAACAGAATGCGCTTGCCAGCCTTGTAGGCTTCGCGCACTTCACGGCCGGTGTCGCCCACGAAGGGCGCCAGCTTCGCGCCCAGCGCCACATAGCGCTCGACTTGCGCCTCCAAGTCGAGCGGCGTCTCGCCGTGCACGCGCTCGATGAGAGCGTTCTTCTCGGCCAGCGCGGCCCGCAAGCGCACGCGGCAGTGGTCCGGGTCCAGCAAGTCGACAATGCGCAAGCCCGTGCGTGCCGCCTTGTCGGCATAGCTAGGGCCGATACCACGGCCCGTCGTGCCGATGCGGCCATCGCCGCGCCAACGCTCGGACAAGCCATCGATGCGACGATGATGTTCGAAGATCACATGCGCCTGTGATGACAAGCGCAGGTTACGCCCATCGACAGCGATGCCGCGCGCGTGCAGACCCTCGACCTCTTCCAAGAACTTCAGCGGGTCAACCGCGACACCGTTGCCGATGACATTGACCTTGCCTGGATTGAGAATCCCAGACGGAATGAGGTGCAGCACATACTTCTGCGTGCCCACGACCACAGTGTGGCCGGCGTTGGCACCGCCTTGGTAACGCACGACCATGTCGGCGTCCTTAGCGAGCAGGTCGATGAGCTTGCCCTTGCCTTCGTCGCCCCATTGGGCGCCGAACACGCTAGTTGCGGGCATGAAGGATCCGATGCGAGTCGTGGTCGAGGGGACGGGAGCGCCGATGCCCCTGCGACACGGCGCGAGCGCACAGGTTAGCGGTCTTCTTCGGGGTAGTCCAAGACCTCAATCGGAAGGTAGTCGAGGACTTCCCACCGGACCAAGGGGACGATGTCGACTCCCGCATCCGACTTGCGACGCCAATAGACGGCCCGAACCACCCGCACAAGGGACTCACCGCCCTGTTCTTCGCGCCGGCGGGCCTCCTCGGGGTCTGCCGTGGGGTCCAAATCGCCCTGCGCCGAGGTGTTGCGGCGGGCGACGAAGTACACGCTGAACACATGGCTCTCCACCGTGAGCAGCTTGGTCAATGCATCCTTGGCGGCGCCTTCCAAGTTGTCGTAGCCGCTGACTTGTTGAAGCTCGGCCAGCTCTTCGAAGGCGCGCAAGTCGAGCACCTCATTGCCCCACTCGTCGTAGCGCACAGATTCCTCGGCCTCTTCTTCGCTCGTAGTGGTCGCGCCGGAGTCTTCTTCCTCTTCCTCCAGGTTGCGGTACTCGATGATCTCGTCAAGGAAGCGCGGGTCCACCTCACGGTCATCGAAGAGGCCTTTGAGCACCGCGGGCGGCGCGGTGTTCAGATTCACGCCATAGCCACCGTTGGTGGAGCCGTTGGTGTTGCCAGACGCAGCCCCTGCAGCACCACCGGCTTGCCCGCCAGTTTGAGCACCGTTGCCGCCTTGGCTGCCAGCACCTGACTGTGTCGAACCGTTTTGACCGCTGCTCTGACCAGAGCCCGTTTGGGCCGAGCGTCCATCCTGCGTGGTTGATCCAGCTTGGGCCTCGGATCCGCCCTGCGCGGACGAGCCACCTTGCGTCGAGCCGCCCTGATTAGAGCCGCCGCCCGCAACCGCCTCTTGCCCTGCGCGCGCCACACCAAGCGCCTCGCCAGCCGTGGACACCGCCGTCCACACGGTCAGGAACGCACCGATGGAATGCGCGACTTTGCCATTCACATCGCGCACATCGCGAAAGTGCATCGGCTCAAACGGCGAAAGCCCAGCAAATTCCAGCAACGAACGCGGCAATCCAAGCTCGCGGTTCTGCTCGTCGTCTGTCAAAAGTTTCGGACGCGGCACACGCGAGTCATCACGCTTCAACAAGTGATCGCGCATCGCGCGCGCCATCTCCTCCGCCGTGCGCGAGTCGATGTCCAGCTCCGTGCCTTCACGGCACGCGTCCAAAATACGTGACACACGACCGAGGGCTGCTTCAGCTTCCTTGTCGTCGGGATTGGCAAGGTTGAGGACGTTGTACTTGGAGTCCTCATCCACCACGAGAATGCGCAAACGCACCTCGTTGATCTCTGTGCGCTGCGGTGTGGCCCACTCGTCCTTGCGCGTATCCGACGAGCCTTGGCTGCCCGAGCCGGAGCCGGGTGCTGTCCCCTGGCCGTTCGCGGGTTGCTGTCCTGACGCAGCACCAGCCTGATTGGTGGACTCGGCCGGACTCGCGGGTGTGTCGCTACCTGCGCCCTCACCGTCCGTCTTGAGC
>JBILXQ010000108.1:0-7732 GCA_044378375.1 Planctomycetota bacterium | reverse complement strand
TCCACTTCAAGCGTCTCACGCTCGACCCCTTGCTTGTTCCACGAGTGCTGGCGCAGGTCCTTCATCGTGCCGGGAGGATAGCGAACCGCACTCAGTCTGAGTACGGCCCGTAACGTTCCGGGTGCACCAAGAACGGATTCGTGCGCCGTTGTTCGCCCAAAGTCGATGTACCGCCATGGCCCGGCAGGAAGGTGACCTCGTCCCCCAGCGGCAAGAGCCGCTCACGGATCGAACGAATCAAAGTGGCGTAGTCCCCGCGCGGAAAGTCGGTGCGGCCGATCGATCCATCAAACAACACATCACCGACGACCACGAAGGCGGCCTCGCGGTTGTAGTAGACGACATGGCCGGGGGTGTGCCCGGGGCAATGACGGACCAAGAACTCAGCCTCACCGACCTTGACCGTGTCGCCGTCGACCAGCCAACGGGAAGGCTCGAAGGTGCGCGCCGGCGGGAAGCCATAGCGTCGCGCCTGTTCGGGCAGCAAGTCGATCCAGAACTGGTCGTCCTTGTGTGGTCCGATGATAGGCACCTGGAGCCGTTCGGCTAGCTCGGCCGTGGCAGAGGCATGGTCCAAGTGCGCGTGGGTCAGCCAAATCGCAACCGGCTTGGCACCCAACTGCTGGAGCTGCGCGACCAGTCCGCCCACATCGCCGCCGGGGTCCACCACCACCGCTTCCTTGGTCACACTGCACACCAACAAGGAGCAGTTCTGCTCGAAGGGCGTCACAGGATGCACATGCACATCAATCACGAGCGCTCTCCGATCCAGTGATGCCCATCGGCGTAGATCTCCTTCTTCCAGATGGGCAAGGTCTGCTTGAGCTCATCGATCAAGTAGCGACAGATGTGGAAGGCTGCGTCACGATGCGGACTGGCGACCGCCACCACCACGGAGGGTTCGCCGACTTCGACCACCCCCACGCGGTGGGCCACCACCATACGCAGCGCGTGCTCCGGTCGCTGGGCCCGCGCGCGCTCGAAGATGCGGCCCATCTCCGGACCTGTCATGGCGGAAAAGGCCTCGTACTCGAGGCGCACCACGCGCAGACCGCGATTCGTGTCGCGCGTATGTCCCGTGAACACGCAGACCGCGCCGCACGACGGATGCTCGACCTTGCGCGCCAGTTCCCCGGCGTCCAAACGACTGGACACCAGGAAGAACAAGCCTTGCTGCAAGGCAGCATCCTCGTCGGCCTCACCACCCGACACGGGCGGCAACAGCGACAACTCCTCGTGCGCATGGAGTGTGCGCTCACCGCGCACATACTCGGTGCCGGCCACCAGCGCGATGTGGTCAAGGGCGCCTAGCTGCGGGTGTTGGCTGCACAGAGCGGCGTAGAGTTCCTGAACGGAACACTCGCTCTGCGGCAAGTCCACCTGCACCTGTTCGGCGCCCGCACGCTCACGCAGTGTCGCCCATACTCGCACGGTCCACAGCATGGGCGTGATCCTGCTCAGAACGGCGTGTCGTCAGCCGAGACCGGTTCGCCACCGCCCCAGCTATCGCCACCGCCCGCGTCGCTGCGCGCGCCGCTGGTGCGCTCGTAGCCGCCACCGCCGCCGCCGCCTTCTTCGCGACCACCACCCACAAACTCCCACGTGTCAGCCACGACAAAGAGCTTGCTGCGCTTGCCTCCGCCGTTCTTGTCTTCCCACGAGTCCAAACGCAGCGAGCCTTCGATGAAGGCCGGCTTGCCCTTCTTGTGGTACTTGGCGAACGGCTCGGCGCGGGCCCCAAAGATCGTCACATCGACGAAGGTGGGCTCTTCCTTCCACTCGCCAGTGGCACCGTCCTTGAAACGACGATTGACGGCGAGCCCGAACTTGCAAACGGCCATGTTGTTGCCGGTGAAACGCAGTTCGGGGTCGCGGGTCAGGTTGCCCATCAGGATGACTTTGTTGAAGCTGGCCATAGGCGCGAAGTCTAGTGCTCGGGGGGAATGCTTGCACGCGATGCTTCCCAAGCAGCCCGAAACGACTAGACTAGCGGGGGTTCCGACGGTTCCCCGCCTGCCTCCCGGCAGGCCAGCACCACCATGAATACGCCCCATCCCGAATCTGTACGTAAGAAGACCGGAGCCGAACGCCGTCGTTGGGCGCGCGTGTCTTCGGACATGCCCATCACTTTGCAGACGCCGCGTGGGGCGGTGCAGGCTCGCATGCGCGATGTGTCGCGCGCGGGCGTGTGCTTCTACATGGATCAGCCGTTGCCGTTGATGACCATGCTGCAGTTGGACCTGCCGCTGGGCAAGCACCTCATCCGTGGTGGTGGCGCGGTCGTGCGTTGCGAAAAGATCAGCAAGCATCTCGACCATTGGGAAGTGGCCGTGTTCTTGCACGACATGACCGAGAGCGATCGCGATCTGCTGGACTCCTACATCAACCAGAAGCTCGACGCGGCCAAGACGGCGTAGTGGCGCGGCACGATTAGTTCTGCAACACAGCCGACAACTTGGCGTGTAGCTGCGCGTCGCGCGCCAAGCTGCGTCGCCCGGCGTAGTCCACAGCGGTGTGCGTGCGGCCCTCGAAGTCGCAGAGGCCGATGGTCAAGTTCTCTTGACGATCATTGGCGGCTTCGTAGCTGACACGAATGGGCTCGCGCAGAGGTGAGGCGTCACTCACATGCCTGGCGGCGCGCAAGAAAAGCAGCAGATCCAGCACAGGCCGCAGCTCCACAGCCTCCACGGTTGTGCCACGCAATGACCACACGCTGCGGGCTCCGCGCACATAGCTGCGTTCTTTGGTTTCGGTAGCCAAGCGCAGCCCCGTCAGCGTGACTTCATCCACAAGCAGGATGTCAAGACTCTCCAGGGTCGCAGGATCGGTCTGCACCACCGCACGCCACTCGGGCGGCACCAGCGCCACAAGGTCTTCCTCATCGCGCAGAAAGCGCGGCAGGGAGACCGTACCCGGCTC
This sequence comes from Planctomycetota bacterium, assembly GCA_044378375.1. Taxonomy (GTDB): domain Bacteria; phylum Planctomycetota; class UBA1135; order UBA1135; genus SXXH01. The sequence continues at coordinate 4,813 of JBILXQ010000108.1, read as the reverse complement.
TGAATAGTCCCCTCCAAAGCGTCCGCCGACGAGAGCGCCGCGAGCACCTACCCACAAGCCCTCGCCAGTGGGGGCGCCAAGCTCCAAACCTGGCCGAAAGCTCGAGGCTTGCAGCGTGTCGAGCTTGGCCAGCAACGACTCCACACTGCGTGCCTCGGCGAGGAGCGGCAAAGCGGCAAAGCCATCACCTGCGCGGCCTGCGGCCACCGTCCAGCCCAAGTGCGTGCGACGCAGCTCGACCCGCGTGCCAGCACGCTCCCAGCGCACGAGATCGATCTCGGCCCGCGGAAAGCGATGCAGCTTGTGATCCACGAACTCCACGGCCGGCGTCGTCGCCAGATCAAGCACGGCGTCCTCGACCAGTCCTACAAAGGCGCGCTGATCCGAACCGACCAGCATGCGGCCATTCGGGGCACGACCAAAGCTAAGGGTCGCGGACACATCTAGCAGCGTTGTCGTGGTGAGTGTGAACGCAGCCGGATCCAAACCAAGCGCCGCACGCGTGCGCGTACCCATGTCAAAAAAACTTTCCAAGCGCAGCCCGGCACCCAACTGGGCCAACAGCACGATGGCTCCGGGATCGGCACGTACACGCCAAGGCGCGGTCAAACGCCAGACTCCCCCATCCGACACAGCCGCGAGGTTGAGATCCAGCGGCACATCCGCGCGCACGAGCGTCCCACTGCGACGCACTTGGACCACCTGACGCGCATCTACATCCGTCAAGTTGCGCGAAATCCACTCATCCAGCACGCGATCGGCCAGCGTTTCGATGTCGCGCACAACCAACAGCACATCGTTGCCGACTTGCACATACACGCGTTGGCCATCGAGATCGACGGCGCCCACGCGCACGCGCCGCTCGGATCCATCCGCCAAGCGCAAGCGCACTTCTTGGCGCGGCGGAGCAAGTGACAGGGCAACCAAGTCCGGGGACTCGACAAGGCGCCCACGCCGTTCTAGCGGCACGGAGACGAGACGAGCCACCAACTGCGCTTCGGCTGCGGTCTCATAGGGCGTGGTCATGGACCAGCCAGCCCCATCGGCAGTGCGACGAAACTCCGCGATGTAGTCACGCTGCACATTCTCAAGCCGCACGCCCACCACATCTGCCTCGTGTACACCTTCCACGATGGCTCGATCCAACGCGCGCACGCCACGCGCTTCATCCTGCTCCAAGTACAACCAAGCTGCGACCAGCAGGCACAGCACCACTAGCAGCACAAGCAAACTACGCCAGCTCACGCTCTACGCCTCCACCACACAACCAAACCTGCTGCCAGGCACAAGAGCGGAACCAACCATGTGCCCACTAGATAGATCCCAGACAGTGCGTCCGGACTGCTGAGATCCAAGCGCCGTGTGGGTGCCTCGCGCCGCGCAAGCGCAATGCGGTGGTCACGCGCCGCTAGCCAGTTGAACGCGAGCAACAGGAAATCGCGGTTCTGCGGGACCATCCAGTTGGCCGCGATCTCTGGTGCACCCACGACAAACACGCGCGTCTCAGGCCGTTCGCCTTCGCGCCTGCGTTCGGCGGGGACGGCGGCGAGCGCCGGCAAGGCTGCTTGGAAGGCCACTACAAAGCGCCCTTCCTCCTCGCCCGCGGTGCGTGTCCAATCGTGAGAGCGATCCGCAGCCTCTAGGTCCAACCATGAGCCATCCGGCGAGCGCAGAACTTCAATGACCGCGCCACCTGTCGGTGGAGTGCCGCGTTTCAACGCGCGGGAAGCACGCACATACACACGGCGACCGGCGGTACGCAGTGGTGTGGTCACCGGGTTCTGCGCAGCCATGCCGTCGGATCCAATGGACAGGTCCGCACAGGCTGGAGTGCCTTGCATCATGCCGCCGCCCAAGCTCGGCACGGGCCGTGCCACGATGCCGCGCGGCACCACTTCAACTCCGTACCGACGCACGAGTTCCGCTGCCGTACCAGCACCACTCGCAGCACCAACGGAGACAAACCAGCGGCCGCCTGCGTCGACAAAGTTGGTGATGACCTCGGCGGCTGTAGCAGAGAAGGGCTGCGCATCGGAAAGCGTGACAACAATGCGCGTGTCGGCAGGCAGGCTCTGTCCTTTTTCCAAATCGACAGACACCACACGAAAGCCGTCGGCCTCTAGCTCGCGCACGAACTGCGCTGCACCAAAGTCATCGCTGCGCCGCGGATCCAAGCCAGCTTGCCCCACAAGCAACGCAACCGTCGGCGTGTCATCCGTAGCAAGGGCGAGAATCGCTGTAGCCAGAGTCTCTTCACCACGGAACGCCACCAGACGAGCCGGAACATACGGTCCCAGTCGCGGATCAGGATTGCCCGCATCAAAGTCGGCGAGCCCGCCGCGTAGGCGCAGAATTTCCTTACGCCGCTCGCGTGACAAGACAACTAGACCGCCGGCTTCGATCGCTGCCAAGCCAAGTTCACCGCGCCGTGCCTCCGCACGCGCAGACGGCTTGCCACGCTCGCCTACATCGTGGAACTCTACGCGGAGGCGACCACCCGACTCATCACCCATCAACCGCAAGAGACGACGCGCCCGATCCTGAGCCTCGACCCCCACGACCTGGAACGGAGGCTCCGGTGGCGTGAAGTAGACATCGACGGTGATGTCCTCTTCGATGCGTCCGAGCACATTCTTGGTCAATGGATCGAGCGTGTTCAGCGCGTCCGTGGACAAGTCCCAACGAGCGCGAATCAAGCGTGATTCCAAGATGCGTGTGGCCAACAACGCAGCAGCCACAGCCAGCACGACCGCCAAACTGACGCGCACACCGATGAGGAAGCGCTGCCCGCGCGACATCGACGCATGACCGGCAGCGTTAGAGTCCTTCAGCGCCATCGACGCGCCTCCAGCGAACGGGTTGCGACAAACAAGAAGAGCGCCGTCCACACAAGGAAGAAGCCAGCGTAGGCGCTATCGACCACACCTACCAAGAAGCTGGCCTTGTGATGATCCACCACATCCACGCGTGCGATCGCGGCCCGAATCCACTCGGCCTCGGTCAACGCCGCCAAGAGCGGCAGGATGACAATGAGCAGGTGCGCCACAATCGAGCCAAACGCAGCAACCACAGGTGTGTTGGTGAAGCTGCTGGCACACAAGCCGGTGGCGCAGAACAAGCCAGACACCAGCACCGCGCCTAACCAACCGCCCCACACCGCACCCCAGTCCGGAGTGACTCCTGCACGCATCACCAACAACGCATGCAGCAACCCCGCGGACCACACCAAAGCCATGAAGGTGGTCGCGGCGCAGAACTTGCCCAGCACGACCGCCACATCCGTGACGGGCGCGGTGAGCAAGTACTCGAGCAAGCCCATGCGCGACTCCTCGCTGATCATGCGCATGGTCAGAAGCGGCGGGAACAACGCAGCGAGAGCCCAAAACGCCCACGACTCGCCGAACGCGAAGCGCAGCGCCAGATCCACATCTCCCTGCGAGGTCTTCAAATAGACGAGGAAGAGCAAGCCCTGCAGCGCGTAGGCGATGACCAGCAAGGTCCACGCCAGCGGCCCCATGAAGATGCCGCCTAGCTCACGACGATAGATGGCGAGAAAGCCCCTCATGGCGTGCGTTTGCTCACGGATTCGTAGGTGGCTTGGGTGTGTCGACTGCTTTGGGCTTGCCCAAATCGCGACCAGCGCCAGCATCGAAGGGATTGAGGTTGTAGACGATTTTGGTTGGCGCTGCGGGCTTCACTGTGACGGCAGGCGCTGGCTGTCCCAAGGTCACGAGCGGCGGCAGCTCGACGCGCGCGGCAGCGCCTGGCTCAGCAGGCATAGCCGCGTCAAAAGCACTTGACGACGCGATTTCACCATCGCCAAGCGCAATGCGCGCAAAAATCTGCTCGAGGCTTGGTGTGCGCCACGACAGCTCACGCAAGGCCCAGCCACGCGCCGCCGCAATCGCACCGGCGTCTTCACGCAAGTCCGTGCTGCACACAAGGTCAAAGCACTGATGAATGCCCAGACGCCCTTTGTCCACTACTTCGGACACACCTTCAATGGAGCCCAACAGCGCCTTGGCCTTGGCGACATCAGGCCCCACAACCGCTTCGATGCGCACATAGCTGCGATCACCCAACTGCTTAAGCAGCTGCTCGCGGGTGCCATCGGCGGCGATGCGCCCCTTCGTAACGATGATCACGCGCGGACACACCGCTTCGATCTCAGGCAAAATGTGCGACGACACGATGACCGTGTGGCGCGTCGCGAGCTGCTGCAACAGGCTACGCACTTCGATGCGTTGAATGGGATCCAAGCCCGATGTGGGTTCGTCGAGAATCAGTACCTCGGGCTCGGGCAACAGCGCAGTCGCCAAACCAGCGCGTTGACGCAAACCGCGGGACAAGTTGCCGACCAAATCGCGTCGACGCTCGGTCAACTGCACTTGCTCGAGCACTGCCGCCACGCGCTGCTCCGTACGCCCACGATCCATACCATGCAGACGCGCATGGAAGCGCAGCATCTCTTCGACGCGCAGCTCGCGATACAACGGCACCGATTCAGGCAAGTACCCAATGCGCTTGCGCACCTCGATGGAATCGCGCACCACATCAAAGCCCGCGACGCGCGCAGTCCCCGATGTAGGCGGGAGATAGCCCGCCAAAATACGCAAGGTCGTGGTCTTGCCGGCCCCGTTGGGACCTAGGAAGCCCACGACCTCGCCTTTGGCGATCTCAAAGGAGACCGCGTCGAGTGCCTTGTGCGCACCATAGGTGCGAGTGAGTTGTTGTACCGAGATCACAGCACGCACAAGCTACCGCCGACGGGCTGCTGGATACAGCCGCGGTCAGGCTTTGACCTCGAAGTCGG
>JBILXQ010000107.1:0-7796 GCA_044378375.1 Planctomycetota bacterium | reverse complement strand
CGCGTGGCTGGCACGCCGACCTTGTTGCCCGCGGTTGCTCTGACAGGCCGCGCCGCGGAAGACTTGGTGGCCGTGCCATTGGTCGACCCCGTGCGCACGATCGCTTTCGGCACGATCACGGTGCGCGGTTCGCAACCATCGCCCGCAGCAGCGGCTTTCCTCGCGGCACTGCAGAGTTTCCCCCAAGCTCAGTGACATGGAGGAGCTGTGACCGCGGACACGCATCGCACTACTCCTCGCATCCCAGCTCAGCATCTGAGCAGCTGAGTGCAGGATCGGCCTCTACAGCGTTTCGCGCTGTGGAGGCCGCGTTTGCTTGAGGGCCAGCAGCTCAAGCATGGGTAACAGCGTCATCATCAGCAGTGTAGGGGCAAGGCAGACGCGTGCGGCGATCTTGGTCCAAGCCCACTCGGCTCCGAACCATTGGATCGTCCATGGTGCTACTAGGTCCAGACCAGCACCTAGGAAGCAGACCAACACCACCAGCTGCCGCCAGCGTGCTTGGGCGCGACCCAAGAGGAACACATGGCCAACGACGAACAGCTGCAGCGGCATCGCGAACAAGTGAAAGTGCGTGGTGTCGAGCAGTTCACCGGTGGTCTTCCCTTCGTCCGGGTGTACACCGCCGTAGTACAGCGCGATGGAGTCCGGAGTCAGGCCCGAGCGGCTGAGGCCTAGCGCCACCATCACGGCATAGCTCGCGAGGGTGAACACCAAGAACAGCAACAAGGCAAAGCGTGTGCTCGGCTGCAAGGCAGCGAGTCCACCCTTCGGAATCAGGAACTCCTTCATCGCACCCGGCTCATGGGCGTGGCTGTTGGGCGCGATGGCCGCGTGCTTCGAGCAGCGGGATGGCGGCAGGTCCCATGATGTACAGGGCCGTGGACCAAGCATCGGCGTCCAGCGCGCTGCGTGCCCAGATCAAGACCGGCGCGCGCGGCTCGACAGGTGTGCCTGTGCGCGGATCGAGGATGTGCGAGATCCGCTGACCATCAATCCGTAGACCGCGTTCGTCATCGCCGCTGACGGCCACCGAGCCATGCGCTAGGGTGAACGGCTGGCCATCCGCGACACCACTCGCCGGAGTGACTGTCCAGCCGGCTTGACCGCGGGGCGGATCCAAAGCCAGCATTTGCCCGCCGAAATCGAGCAGCACGCGCGTCAAGCCCGCTTGACGCAGTTTCTCGGCGGCACGGTCCAAGGCCCAGCCCTTGGCTAAGCCACCGAAATCTAAGGACGCTGCTGGCTGTAAAACGCGCCATGTGCCAGCGGAGGTGTCTTCTTCGTACCACTGCCAGCCGCAGGCTTGGCGTGCTTGGTCGAGTGCCTGCACCGCGGGTGCTTCAGCGCGTGCATCGGCTTCGCGCCAAGCGCGCACCAACGGTCCGATGGTGGCATCACACGCGCCCTCTGTTTCGAGGTGCAAGCGCCGCGCTGCGCGCAGCATGCTGAGGAGGTCCGCTGTCGCCGAGTTGGTGGCCGCGCCCTTCGCCGACTGTAGCCACTGCGACAGCTCACTGGTGGGATCGCGCTCGCTCAGGATGCGTTCCCAGCGGCGGACTTCCTCGAAGACGATAGTGCTGGCTTGCAAGGCCTGTTGTGGCTCGTCGTCGACAAGCACCGTCAGCAAGGTGCCCATGACGACTTGGCTACGGAAGGCGTAGCTGCCCTCGTCCACATCAAGGTCTGGCGTCGCGGTCACAGCGGGGATGACGCTTGAGAGTTGTCCGGTTTGCTTGGCCTGGGCCAGCAAAGCCAAGTTGGCGCGCACACCGGACGTGATGCTGCGGCAGGAGATGGTGGCGCCTGCGATGTTGTCGATGTCGCGTCCATGCTGCAACGGGCTGGCACTGTGGGCGCCGCGGAACTGTGCCCGCCAGTCTCTGCGCTTGACCTCACCACCATGCGACTCGCGGTAGGCAAGGATCTCGATGCCCAAGACCTTCAAGTCGGCGTCCACAGCCAACAGCCATGTGATCGGTCGGCTCTTGCCCATGGCCTCGTCTACCAGGACAAATCCCAGTGTTTGGTCAGCCTGCACGACTTGCCAACCGTGCACCTCCGTGGTGACCGTGCGCCCGCGCTTGGCGGTGGTGCGTGGCAACGCGATCGGGCTGCGTCCAGTCATCGCTGGGTAGAAGGTGCGCAGGAGTGCATCCGAAACATCGACGCCGCACGCTTGCGTGGAGGACGCCAGCGTAGAAGCCACCACAGGCTGGCCCGCACCGAGCAGCGCGAGTGTCAAGCAAACAGGCAGGTAGCGCGGGATGGACATGATGCGTGTGCTTAGAAGCTCCAGCCCAAGCCCATGTTGAAGCGCTCTGGTAAGCCCTCCGCGCTTTCATCGTCGCGCAGTTGGTAGTCGGCTTTGATCACGACCGTGGGTACAGGCCAATACGACACGCCGAAGGTCCACTCATCGCGCTTGGCCGCGTCGTCGGCCTCGCTCGCATCTGCCAGTTGTGCCTGCGTGTCTACCCAGTCGTAGCGCACGAAAAAGGCCGCATCGGAGGCGGCGTGTACACCGGTGCGCCACGAGTCCGGGAACACGCGGTGCGCAGCTTGCAGTTGCCAACCATCAATCCGATCACCCACACCGGCGGCCAAGGTCTCCGCACCATCGATCCACTCGCTGGCGGCGGCACCCTTGAACTCAAAGCGCCCCACGCGTCCTTCCACATCGAGGCACGCGATCGTCAAGTTCGCGTCGACATCCGGCAAGGTGCCTTCATCACCGTTGTTCAGGCCACCATGAAAGCCCGACACTCCCACCGCCCAGGTGGGGGAGGGCTGCCACGACAAGCGCCCACTCACCGCCGGTTGGTTCAGGCCGGAGCGCTCCTGCATGCGACCATCACGGATGCCTTTCGTGGCGCTGAACTCGCTGCCATCGAGGCTGGAGCCCAAGTAGGCCTCCCAACGCAGGTCCTCAGCGATAGCACCGTACGCACCGACACCATCGGCGAACCATGTCGTAGGGATCACAGTCGTGTCGAACAAGGAACGCTCGACACCATAGAAGGCCTCGGGCTCGTGGCGTTGGTTGACGATGCCCAACGGCTGCAAGTAGCGCCCCGCGCGCACACCCCATGCCTCGCCGTAGGCGAAGTCGAGGTAGAGCTGCTCGAGCTTCAGCTCGCCATCGCCGTTCTCGCCACCGGTCTCCTTGAGGTAGCCATGCTCGAACTCGGTCTCGGAGTGCAGTTGGATCCAATCCGCGAAGTCGTACCCGAGGTAGAGGACGAAGCGATGGATGTCGAGCTGCTCCTTGCCGCGGCCTTCCTCTTGGTTGAAGTGGACTTCTGCATAACCACCGAGTGACACGCGCTCGTACCACGCGAGGCTGGTGCGATCGATCTGCGGTTCGGTATCCGCCGGAGCTTGGGGGCAGAAGTACATGCCAACTAAGCTAAGGCGTGCGGGACGGAACTCAAGATAATTTTGAGACTGAGTCTCAGTCGCAGTAAGAGACCCGCGCCTAGGCAATAGGCGCGGGTCTTCCTAAGTGACTATCACTAAACCTTTTGCGTTCGCGGCTTGGCTGCGCGCGTATGGAACCGCGGCTGCAAACGGTCCAGACGCTCTCGAATGCCGGTGTACTCCAGCTCGCTCATCGGAAGCATCGCTGCACCAAAGAAGCCTTGCTGCCGCATGGCGATGGCCTTCTTCGCGACCCGATAGCGCACCTCGTCCCAGAACGGATGGGCGAAGGCATCTACGGGTTCAGTCAGCTTGCCGTCGTGCACACAAAAGGCAGCACAACTGACCATGGGCGGACCATCGAACCAACTCACCTCAGCACCTTGAGCCACCGGCATGAGCGGCAGAGTGTGGGATCCGCGCATGCCGCCTGACACATAGTGGCCCATCGAGAAGGGGCCGAGTACCTCGCCCGTGGCGGGGAACTGCTTCTGCACGCGCACCAGCATCACTGGATCATCTTTGCCGGTGTACTTGCCCGCGATGTTGTGCAGGCGCGTGGTCGAAACTACGGCAGCGATGTCGCCGGTGGCTCGTGAACGCACGCTCTCGACCACATAACGCTCCGTATCGCGCAGCAAAGTAGCCAGGTCGTACAGGTCCTGGGGAGCCTCCAGCTCGACCATCGCATCTGCAGCATCGTGGGCCACATCCATCACGCTGAAACGAAAGCCGCGGCCGACTTCGGGCGACAGCAGCAAACCGGGCGAATGCATGGGGTCAGCGAAGGCCAAGTACAGCGGCAGGTTGTAGGCTCCCGGGTCAGTCTTGTCGGCTGCAAACAACAGGAACGGCTCGCTCTCGCGTTCATCGAACTCCATCTCCGCCACCGCCGGTCCCATGCCGCGCACATTGCCGGCAAAGGAGCTTGTCAAAAGATCTTGTCCGGCCGCATACAAGCCTTGTTCGCGCGCCGTCTCGGTGGCCTTGCGGAAGGCATGCCACGCAATCTCGTGCACACGCGCATCTCCGACTCCATGGCGGTGCGTCATCAGGATCGCGATGTCATCACCGGTCGTGGAGACAAAGTGATCCAGCAACACGCTGCGGCCTGCTGACGCAACTTCCAAACGCAGGCAATCCAGCATGCGTCGCGAAGGACGCAAGTGACCACCAATCGAACCCACATCTGCCTTAATCACACTCAGTGTCGTTCTTAGTGCCATTGTGTATTGGCCTCCTGACGTGCGTTTTCGTTCGCAGGGCCTTGCCGCGCCATTGTCAGGACGGCGTACACCTGGGCGCTTGCAGCACCCCGCTCTCGATGCCCCTCCCTCTACGGACAGCAGTCCAAGGCGCGTGCGCGGGCGACCTGCGACGATGCCTTGCATGAGCATCGACATTGATTACGACCGTCTGCGCAGCGATATGGTTCGGCGCCAAGTGGCTGCGCGTGGGATCCGTTCGCGTGCCGTCTTGGATGCCATGGGCAAGGTGCACCGCGAAGGGTACTTGCCTTCCTATCTGGGCGAGTTTGCCTACGAAGATGCACCGCTCCCGATCGAGGAGGAGCAGACGATCTCGCAACCGTACATCGTCGCGTACATGATCGACTCTTTGCAGCTGCGGCCGGGGTGTCGCGTGCTCGAAGTTGGAACCGGATCCGGCTATGCGGCTGCGGTCATGGGCGAGATCGCGGGCGAGGTTTACAGCATCGAGCGTCACGCCAGTCTGGCGCGTAGCGCGACAGAACGCTTGAAGCGTGATGGCTACACCAATGTGCGCGTCAAGCACGGCGACGGCACGATTGGTTGGTCCGAGTACGCGCCTTTCGATGCCATTGTCGTGTCGGCTGGTGGACCTCGTGTGCCCGATGCTCTGAAAGCTCAGTTAGCCGTGGGTGGTCGCTTGGTGATGCCTGTGGGCGAGGATGTAGGCCTGCAGAGACTGGTGCGCGTGGTGCGGACCGCGCCGGACAAGTGGATGACAGAGGAACTTGCCGATGTGCGCTTCGTTCCTCTGATCGGTGTGCAGGGCTTTCGCGAACCGGTTGGTGCCGCGGCGCCAGCACCCAAGGCCGATGAACTGGAACTGCGCACTCTCATCATGCGCCGCAGCGAGCCGTTCACCGACTTGGAACAGGTGGACCTTGCGCCCCTTATGAAGCGCATCGGCGACGCGCGTGTGGTGCTGTTGGGTGAGTCCACGCACGGCACAAGTGAGTTCTACTCCATGCGTGCCCGCATCACGCGCGAGCTGATTGAGACCAAGGGCTTTGACTTGGTTGCTGTAGAGGCGGACTGGCCGGATGCGTCACGCATTGACCATCATGTGCGTGATCGGCGTGTGCCCATGGCGGCGTGGGAGGCCTTTGCGCGCTTCCCCACATGGATGTGGCGTAACCAAGAGATGCATCGCTTCGTCGAGTGGTTGCGCGTGCACAACTTGAGTCGCAGTCCCTTGCGTCGCGTGCGCTTTGCAGGGCTGGACTTGTACGCGATGAGCAACTCGATCGCGGCTGTGCTGCAGTTCCTGGATCGCAAGGATCCCGAGATCGCGGGGCTGGCGCGTGAGCGGTACGGTTGCCTGACCCCGTGGCAGCGTGATCCCGCGGCCTATGGTCGTGCGGCCTTGACCGGTGCGTATCGCAGCTGCGAAGGTGAGGCCGTTGCGATGCTGCGCGACTTGTTGCGCCGTCGTTTAGAACAGAATCGACAAGTCGACGAGCAGTGGTTCGAGGCCGAGCAAAACGCGCGGCTCATCGCTGATGCCGAGCTGTACTACCGCGTCATGTACTACGGCGCTGCAGACAGTTGGAACCTGCGCGACCGGCATATGTTCCACACCTTGCTGCGCTTGATGGAGTTCCACGGCAAGGACACCAAAGTCGTGGTGTGGGCCCACAACTCGCACCTTGGTGATGCTACAGCTACCGACATGGCTGCGCGCGGCGAGATCAACTTAGGTCAGCTCTGTCGCAATCGCTTTACAGACGCTTGCTACGCCATCGGGTTCGGAACTGATCACGGCACCGTGGCAGCTGCGTCGCACTGGGATGGACCGGTCGAATTCAAGCGAGTGCGACCGGCGTTGCCCGACAGCTACGACCATGTATTCCATGAAACGAACACGCCGAACTTCCTCTTGCCTTTGCGCAACCAGGAAGACGATCCCTTGCGACGCGCGCTGATGAAGGCCCGTCTGCAACGAGCGATTGGCGTGATCTACCGTCCGGAGACAGAGCGCGCGAGTCACTACCACTACGCCACCTTGCCCGAGCAGTTCGATGAGTGGATCTGGATGGACAGCACCACGGCGATCACACCGTTGGAGACACGGCAAAGGGATAGTGCACCGGATACATGGCCATTTGGAGTCTGAGGTGACCTATGCGCACAGTGATCGAACGAATGTCGTGGATGCGAGCCGAAGGCATCTGGCCGAACGGCCAGCGTTACCTTTGGACCGATGCGTTTGGGTTGGTGCTGTATGTCTCGCTGTACAAGCGCACAGGCGATGACACCTACTTGGAGCGCGCTCAGTGGCTTGTGGGTGAAGTCGAGCGCGTGCTGGGTCGCGAGCGCGGTTTGCGTATTGGCGAAGCCCCTGATCGCGATGGTCAGTACTACCACTACTTAGCCATGTGGATCTTCGCGTTGTCGCGGCTGGGGCGCATCATCCCAGGCTATCGCGAGCGTGCAGTGGAACTGGCTAAGGAGATTCATCGTCCATTCACGCTGCCGAATCGTGGTGTGTGGTGGAAGATGAAGGAAGACTTGAGTGGCCCATACCCTGGCTTTGGCTATGGCGCCCTGGATCCCTACGAAGGCTACGCTGTCTACACGCTGCTTGAGGAGCCATCTCTGGCTATCGAGATCGCCGAGATGCGCCGGCTCATTGAGAGCAGCTACCGCGACTTGGATGTGCTGCAAGACTTGGGCTGCGGCATGATGCTCTGGTTGACGCACCTCTTCCCGCGCGAGGAATGGGCCAAGCTACAGCGTCGCCGTTGTCTCGCCACTCTGGAGCACTTGTGGCTTGAAGATGAAGACTGCTTCTGCCGCTCGCCAGATGAACGGGAGACAAAGATTGCGTTTACGAACTATGGCATCGCACTCGGTTTGCAAAGCGTTGGTGAACAACCAAGCCGTGTGTCGCGCTTGAAGCAACACTTCGAGACGCACGGCGCAGGTAACGGCTATGAGCGTGAGGCCATCACGCATGTCATGGCGTGCGTGGCCGATCTGCCCGGCGACTTTCTGCTTTACAGAGAATCACCGATGGTGGGGTCCGCTCGGATTCATCGACGCTTCATCGAGTCGCAAGCGAAGCCTTGCACGTGAGGAGTCTCTTGTTGCGTGTGCGAGGCACTTCGC
>JBILXQ010000106.1:0-7860 GCA_044378375.1 Planctomycetota bacterium | reverse complement strand
TGTACTTGTTCATCTGGCACCCGAAGGTGACGACATGCACGCGACCAGTGCCCGGTGTGGGGTCGCTGGCTGCTTGCTTGGACTCGGTGCGGATGGTGCTCATGGCCGAAGTGGGCGACTAGTCTAGCCAGATGTCCTCGTTAGAGGACGTTCGGGGGACAAACCACGCACAGAACAAGGGCCAGGCCGCCTGCGCCGCCTTGGCACACGCCTTGCCTAGACGTGGCCATGCGCCACCTCCCCACGCTGCTGCCGCCCCCCTTCCGGGTCCTTATGTTCCTCGCCAGCACGCCTGTGCTGTGCGTGGGCTGCACGGTCGAGGGCACATTCGAAAGCAGCACACAACCTGTGCTGCAGGTCGTGTACGAGGTCGAGCGCAATGACGAAGCTTGGGAAGCGAACGACTTGGGCTGGCTGAAGCCTGGTCAAGAGCTAGAGCTGCGCGGCACGATCAGCGACGACGGATGGGATCCGTACGATGGCTTCGCACTCCGAGCCGAGACGGATCTGCGCATCCATTGGGAGTTGGTGCCGTTGGACACGGGCTATGGCGCGGTCGATTTGGATCTGCACCTCTACGACCCGGCGCTGCAGGACTTCATCGCCAGCTTTGATTGCGGCTGCAGCACGGAACGGGGCACGATCGATCTACCTGCGGGTGTGGAAGTGCACCTCGTGGTTGCGGCGTGGACAGGCAAGAGCCGCTGGGCATTGCGCATGGTGACCGAACCCGTGCAGTGGCTCACCCCGCCGCAAGGTGTGCTCGTGGACGCGCAGGCAGTCAATGCACGTCAAGTAGACTTGCATGGATACGCGCGCACAGAGCCCGAGCCGCAGTGGCAAACTATCTGGCAAGCGCAATGTCACGCCGCATGGCAGCGCTTGGAGCAAGCAGGAAGAACTTTCCTAGCGCGTTAAGACTCCCGACTGCAGCCGACCTCGCGGGCGTTTGACGGGTAGCCTTCGTTGGAAAGCTGCTCATGCACTCCGAGTCCTCTGCACCGACACTCCGCACTCTCGCGCTCTTGGGCGCGAGTGTGGTTCTCTGTGGCTGCGTAGCGCTGCCACCGAGCTTTGAGGTCGCAGGCACGCATGCGGTCGTGCGCAGTGACGACCCGGCCGACTTGGTGCGTGTGGAACGCATGTCCGCGCAACTTATCCCCCAAGTAGAAGCACTCTTGGGTGCGAAGCAGGAACGCGCGCTGGAGATCTGGATCCAAGACGAACCGGCGCAGTTCGCGTTTGGTGTGGGTTCCTATGCCGATGCCGATGGCTTCTATGCGACGGGTACGGGCCGTATTCACTTGCGTCGCACCTCCGACCGCATCGATCGCACGCTGGCGCACGAGCTGGTGCATGCGCTCTTGCCGCAGGGCTGGGAAACGATGCCTGGCACCTTGGAAGAAGGTGTCTGCGATCTCGTGAGCCAGACACTGGTCCAAGACTCGGCGACGCGCTTGCGCGCCGGACGCTTGGGGGCCGCGGCCTTTGCAACGGGAGGGTTGCTGGTCGAGGTACAGATCGACTTGCCGGATGATGGCGGGCCTACGCGCACCACGCTCGAGACGCGCTTGCGCTTGGAATCCGAGTCAGCGGTGAGCGTGGACCCGCAGCGCGTGTTCAGCGAAGACGCCGGCCTCTCTAGCAGCACCATGGGCCCGGAGGAGAAGAAAGCGCTGTACGGCTTGGGCTACTTGATCGCGACGCGCGCCGAGCAACGCGTGGGCTGGGAAGGCGTGCGCAGGTTGTGCGCGCTGCAAGGCCAAGAAGCACAAGCTGCGTGGCTGGCTGCTGCTGATCTCTCGTTGGAGCAACCTGCGCTACGCTTGGCGATCGGCTCGGAGTTCGGTCCGCGCGAGACTTGGGAGTTGCTACGCGCGCAGCCGGACTTCCTGATTGATCAACTGGCCACAGCGCTGTTGCCGTGGGAACACGACTTGGAAGCGGCACTCACGCGCACCCGCGTGCGCATCGTCTATGTGGGCGGTGATCCCGCAGGGATTGAGCTGCACTTCGTGCGCGCACTGCTGCCCCGCATCCAAGCGGCACAAGCTCGCCTCTGAGGAATCCGACTCAGGACATGGCCGACTCGTAGCGTCGGAACATGCGCGCAAACAGCGCGAACGACAGCACCATCAGCGCCGGCACGAACACCGACAGGGCGATGGCTTCGCTGGGTCCGCACTTGCCGAGCCACATGGACGCGGCTGCATAGTTCATGGCGCCCAACGGCAGCATATACAGCAAGAATGCGCGGCCGCGCCGGCCGTAGACATCGAGTGGATGGTCGTTCACATCGACGGCCAGAAGATTCAGCACGCGCGAGAGCTCACCATTCACCCAGATGAACTCGACCGTCGAGAAGAGCGTCATCACCGCGGCTCGTCCCATGCAACACAACACCAGACACCAGACAAACAGCGGTGCCTGCCACCATGTCCAACCTTGTGGGTGCGCGTCGATCGCCCACACCAGCCAGCCCAAAGCGATGAGCGCGTTGACACAGGCCTCTAGGCTGAACTTCTGGAACAGATACAGGAACGCAGGCTGCACGGGCCGCACACGCACCGTGTCCAGATTGCCGTTCTTGAGATCCTCCGGCAGCATCCACGCATTCGACATCCACACCATCATGAAGGCGTCGGAGAAGAACAACCATCCGAGGAACACACGCACATCATGGATGGTCCAGCCGGCTACGTTGTCCACATGTCGGTAGAGGAACTCGAAGAGCGCGACATGCACACCGTAGAACACGATGTCCATGATCACCTGGCTGAAGAACTCGGTACGGAACTGGGCACGGCGAACGATGCCAATGGCTGCGTAGCGGCGCGCAATGCGCCCATGGCGCAGCACCGACTGCAGTAGCGATTCGTGAGGCGAAGACGGGCTCAAGCTGGTCTACATCCCGCTCCCGGCATAGCGGCGCCGTCCCCTGTTCCACACCGTCGCAGCGATCGCGACCAACACAAGCATCCACACCGAAAGGGTCGCTAGGCCCTGCAGCCAGAGCTGCGCTGCCTGTTCGGCACCCATGCCTCCTGCGGCCAACTGCACGGGCATGGCGATGGTCCACCACGGAAAGGTCCATGCGAAGGCCGCTTGTACGCTCTCCGGCATCAACATGGGCGGCAGGATCATGCCTCCACAGAACAAGGCCAACATGCGTGCCATGACCAGCGTCGTCCAGACCACATCCAGCCAGAACGCCAGCGCATGCAGTGTAAAGTAAAATAGCAGGAAGCAGAGGCTGCCGGTCAGGACCAGCGACACAGACCAGAACGCGTGCAGTGCGTCCTTCGGCGGCGGACACCACTCAGGAATCCACCACGACAGCAGCGTCCACGCGGGCACTACAATCGCCAGCTGCAACAGGGTGTGCTGCACAAAGCGCCCTGCCGGCAACACGAAGTACGGAAAGGGCATGGTGAAGTACTTGGTGATGTAGCCTTGGAAGATCTGATCAGAGAGCTCCAAACAGCGATCATGAAAGATCAGCTTCTCCAACAAGGCCACCACCACCATGTAGGCCACGGCGCTTTGCAGCGAGACACCATCGCCCGCCACACCTTGCGGCAGACCTGAGGCCGACATCAGCACGCACACCATCACCAACGGGCGGGCGAGGTTCCTGAAGATCTCCTTCAGCCAGAAACCTGCGCGAAAGGCCGTGACTTTGCGCAGCTCCCAAACGGCCGCACGCAGCACGAGGCGCGGCACTCGCACGGCGTTCACCCGCGCCTCCCTTGGGCAAAGATCTGCTTGACGAGATCTTCTAAGGGACGACGCTCAACCGACAGATCGCGCACAGGCAAGCAAGCGAACAAGGCGCGCACAAAGCCTTGGCTCTTGGCGGCCGGGACGGTGAAGGCCAGGCTGTGCTGGCCGCGCCCCGAGAGTTCGGCTTGGAACTCTGCCAAGGGCAGAGCCGCGAGATCCAGTTCGGGCGCTCCGGACTCGGACAAGTTGGGCTCGAGATGTACTTCGATGCGGCGACCTGCAGTCAACTGGTGCCCGAGCTCCACAATGTCCCCGTCCCACAACACGCGGCCATGCTCCAGGATGACGAGACGCTTGCAGGTGGCCTCGATGTCCTCCACATCGTGACTCGTCAACACAATCGTCGCACCGCGCTGTTGGTTGTGTTCGACCAGAAAGCGCCGGATCGTCTCGCGCGACACTAGATCCAAGCCAATGGTCGGTTCATCTAGGAAGACGACCTCTGGATCATGGAGGAACGCTCCGATGATCTCCATCTTCATGCGCTGTCCCAAAGAGAGATGGCGCAGCTGCGTCTCCAACTTGTCGGTCACTTCGAGGCGTGCAGCAAAGCTCTGCAAGCGCTTGTCAAAGTCGGCGCTCGGGATGCGGTAGATCTCGCGCAGCAAGTGAAAGCTGTCGATGGCGGGGATGTCCCACCACAACTGCGAGCGCTGCCCCATCACGAGGGAAAGGCGTGATTTCTCGGCATCTCGCAAGTGAAAGCTGTCGCGCCCCAGCAACCGCGCGGTGCCCGAGGAGGCGGGGATGATGCCTGTCAGCAACTTCACGAGCGTGGTCTTGCCCGCACCATTCGCACCAATGAGGCCCACGAACTCGCCACGCTGCACGCGCAGGTCGACATGATCGAGTGCGACCATCTCCTTCCACCGGCGCGCCACCAAGCTCTTGAGGAAGCCTGTCAAGCCTGCTTCACGTACCGAGGTGCGGAAGACCTTGCGCAGAGCACTGGCCTCCAGTACCGGTTCCATAGCGACCGGTTCCATAGGGACCGGGTCCATCAGGCGCTGTAGTAGTACACACCTCGCTGGCCACGCGTCTCCTCGACGGTGATGCGCAGCGAAGTGAACGTCACATCAGGGAAGCGCAACTGCAACCTGCGCATCAACTCACGCCCGAACCATGTAGCCAAGTTCTCGGAGGAGCTGTTATTGATCGGCAAGACCACCACATCTTCCACAGGCATGGCGTAGTAGCGGTCGAGGTAGCGCACCTCCATCACGCCATCGGGGCGCACACCATGCTGGAGCACAGGGTGTTCGGCCGGCAACAGGAAGTGCTCATCCAACTCGTCGCACAACTCACGCACGACGGGCTTGGCCATCTTGAAGTCCAGCACCAAGCCGTGCACCGTCAACGCGGCTTCAATCTCGGCTGTGACCTGGTAGTTGTGGCCGTGCATGCGCTCGGCGCTGCCATCAGGAAAGATGAGGAAGTGTGCCGCCGAGAACTTGAAGTACTCCTTGGCTAGATCGATCGCCCAGCGTTCCATGGTGAGGAAGGGTAGCGAACCGCGGCGCGGAACGCGCTAGACTGCTCGTGTGGCCTTTGAAACAAGGATCGTGAAGAGCCCGGCGCTGCCGTGCGAGTTCGAAGTGCTGGCGGACGATTCCGTCATCGGTCCGGCTATCGAACGCGGTGGCTGGGAGGACTTCGAGACGGCTCTGTTTCGCGCACACCTGCGCCCGGGGAGCCGCGCCCTCGATCTGGGCGCCAACATCGGCTGGTTCGCGGTCCAAGGCGTGCTGGCCGGAGCGCATGTCGATTCGTTCGAGCCCATCCCCGCCATCGCCGCCATTGCACGCCGCAACATCGCGCGCGCGCAACAGCATGGCACTGGTTCGGCGACCGTGCATGAGTGCGCTGCTGGCGCTGCTCAGGGTCAGGCCGTGATCCACCTTTCGCAACGCAACCGTGGAGACAATCGCATTGCCGAGGGCACGCCCGCGGACATGCGAGACGCAGCGCCGTTGACGATCCGCGTCGAGCGTGTGGATGACTGCGTGGCTACTGACAAGCCGTACTCGATGATCAAGATCGACACACAGGGCTCCGAGTGGCATGCGTTGCAAGGCATGCAAGCCGTGCTCGCGTCCTCGCCACAGTGTGCATTGTTGATTGAGTTCTGGCCCTATGCCCTGCGCGGTGCGCAACCTGCGGAGCTGCTAGCACACTTGACACAGCTCGGCTTCCAACTGGGCAAGGCAACAGCAGCTCCGTATCCGATGCAGAACGAGCGCATCTTGGCGCAGGCACTGGCACGCGATCCCGTCAAGGGAGGTCTGGATCTGTACGGCGTACGCCAACGCCCCTTCCATGTGTTGGGGCTGGCTGCGCGTTTGCGCGGTACATGGCGCGCACTGCGCGAAGCCTGAGATGCGTTACGATCAAGGCCCCATGGGCTTGATCGACTTTCACACGCACTGGTTCTCGCGCACGTACTTTGAAACGCTGGCAGCCCAATCGCCGCTGGCTGGCACCGTCGACGACAAGTTGGCTGGCATCGTGGCGGCTACGGGCCTAGAGCTGCCGCCTGCGGATCATGAGCAGCACCGTGCGCGCTGGATGCGCGAGCTCGACCGCCATGAGGTCGAGCACATCGTGGCCTTTGGCAGCGTGCCCGAGGAGACGCCCATCGTCGCAGCAGCAGCGGCCGCTTCCGCGGGTCGCATCAGCGCGATGGCCTTGGTGAATCCGCTGGTGGCGGGTGTGCCCGCGAAAGTCGACGAGCTGCTGAACAAAGGCGCGATCAAGGGCGTGTTGCTGTTCCCCGCACTGCATCGCTACGCCATCGATAGCGAGGCGGCGCGTGCGTTGTATGCGGTCTTGGACGCGCATGCAGCCATCGCGTATGTGCATTGCGGGTTGTTTGTGGTCAAGGTGCGCGACCTGCTTGGCTTGCCGCGCTCACATGACTTGGCACTTGCCAATCCGCTGCACTTGGTAGCGGCTGCAAATGGAGCACGTCGTGCGACCTTTGTCGTGCCGCACTTTGGCGCAGGCTTCTTGCGCGAGACATTGATGGCCGGAGCGCAATGCCAGAACATCGTGGTGGACACGAGCTCCTCCAACTCGTGGATGGACACGCAGTGCCCGCCGGTGGACCTGCCCACGGTCTATCGCTCGGTGCTGGCTTGCTTTGGCCCGCAGCGCATCTTGTTCGGCTCGGACAGCAATGTATTCCCTGCAGGTTGGCGCGCGGACCGTGCGCAAGCCCATCGGCAGGCGCTGCAAGCCGCAGGAGCGGATGCCGGCACGCAACAAGCGGTGTTCCGCGAGAACGCACGACGGCTGCTCAAGCTGGCCTGAAGCCAGACACCGGCAACTCTCCGTGCGTAAGGCAGCAGGAGAGTTGCAGTTGGGCAGGCGGGAGTTGAACCCGCGATAGGTCGGATATAAGCCGACTGCCAAAACCACCTAGGCTACTGCCCGCGCAGGAGTTTTCGCAGACCGGGGAATCCGTCAATCGGGTCGGACATACCCATGTCCGACCCCCTCCCCCCTCCACCCCCTCTGGCGACCCCGCCAGGGCCATCGCCGGCCCGTCGGCGGCCCCGATTCCGCCATTTTTTGCCAAATAGTTGTCGCCTAGGTTAGCGGGCCTCAGCGCGGCCCGGCATAGCGACCTTGGGTGTAGCGCGCTGTGCCTTGGACCGTTCCGTCCTGCTTCCAGCCGGTCCAGATCCCGTCGCGCTCCCCGTTCACAAAGGCGCCCTCGCGAGCCTTGCCGCCCGTCTCGTAGTACTCCTCCCAGAGGCCATCCGGAAGACCCATACGGTAGCGGCCTTTGGTGCGGAGCTTGCCGCCGGGCCAGTACTCCACCCACGCGCCATCCATCTGGCCGCGTTCGTAATGAGCCTCGAGCAACGGTGTGCCATCAGCACTCCATGTGCGCCAGGCACCATGCATGTGGCCATCCACATAGTTGCCTTCACGAGCCAGCTTGCCGTCCGTGTGCCATACGCGCAGCGGACCATTGGCCTTGCCCTGTACAAAGTGCTGTTCCGTCCAAGGCGAGCCATCGGGCTGACGCGTGCGACGCACTTCACTATCGCTGCAGCCAGCCAGCCACACGCC
>JBILXQ010000105.1:0-7996 GCA_044378375.1 Planctomycetota bacterium | reverse complement strand
GCTGGAGACAGGTGGATTTGACACGCACTCCAACCAGCGCACTTCGCATGATCGGCTGATGGCGCGCTTGGACGGCGCGATCGGTGCCTTCTTTGCGGATCTGAAGCAGCGCGCTATCGATGCGGACACCACGCTGGTGGTGTACAGCGAGTTCGGTCGACGTGTGCAAGAGAACGGTTCGCGTGGCACGGACCATGGTGCTGCTGCGCCCGTTTTGGTTTTTGGTGCAGGTGTCAAGCCGGGTTTACACGGCAAGCATCCGTCCTTGACGGATTTGGATGGAGGCGATCTGCGCACCACCACGGACTTCCGCAGTGTGTACCAGGCCTTGGTGGCCGATTGGTTCGGGGTGAACCCCAAGGCGATTGTGGGCGAGTGGCCAGCTCTGCCCCTTTTTGCCAGCTAGGCGCTTGCCAGCTAGGCTATAGGCCTTCGCTTGTCCGCCTCGTGAAGCTCGATCTAGAAAGGTGATTCGATCCTATGAAAGCAGGTCTCTACACGACCGTTGGTGTCCTTGTTGCCGCATCGGTGGTGATTGCTTTGGTAGGCGCGCGTGCGCAAAGCGCCAGTGAGCCGTTGCCCTCGGTGACTTGTACTGCCAGTTCGGAAGACGGCACGGCGCTCTTCCAGCTGGAGATCCAACCGCCCTGGGCCGATGCGCCGCAGCGCAGCATCAGCTTTCACAGCGCGTTTGTGACGCGTGCCGGCTTGGCCGGTCTGGACAGCACGCGCCTCTCGGACATGGGCGCGGCTTCGGAAGTCTTGGAGGCGTCAGGTGATCGTTACAAGTGCACTGCGCGTCTCAAGCAAGTCACGACATGGTCGCAGGTGCGCACCAACGCAGACGTGACGCTTACGGTGACCGAGTTGCCCTAAGGGTGTTGCTTAGGCCGCCTCTACGCGCGCGTGCAGACGCAGCAGCGCGCTGCGGTCTTCTTCAAGTTCGAGGGCGGGGTACGCCTCGCCCAAGTGCGCCCAGCGGAAGTCAGCCCAGCGCGGACCCAAGCGCAGCGGCGCTGTGACCAACGGCGCGTGGAAGCCAAAGCACCACTCGACCACATCCTCGATGCCCAGGTTTGCCACGCATGGCGGACCTAGCTCGATCAAGTCGAGTGGCTGCACCAACCCAATGTCATCGAGCACTTCGCGGCGCACCGCGGTCTCGATCTTCTCGCTGAAGGCGATGTTGCCTTGAATAGGGCCCCAACAAGCCTCGACGCCTTGGGCCGGCCGCAACAACAAGTACTGCGTCCGCAGCCCGCGGCGTGCGTAGACGAAGATCTTGATGCGGTGCAGCAGGTCGGTCATGGGGTGGGTGCGGATGCTAGGAACTTTGTTCGACCTAGGCGCCTGAAGTCTTGAGCCGGAGCCAGCGGAAGCACGAACGAGGCCGCTTCCGGGAAACCTAGGCTTTGCAGGTTTCTGCGGCGGGTCCGCACAATGGCCACATGACTGGCGGCATGACTCCGGAATCACCGCGCGACCTTGCTAGCGCCAAGCTGCGCTTGGATGCTCTTGTGGATTGGGAGCGGCGCGCTCGTAGCGGTATGCGGCCACAGCTCGAGCCTGTGCGCGACCTGTGCCAACGCTTGGGTGATCCGCACACGCGTTGGCGTTGTGTGCATGTCACGGGCACTAAGGGCAAGGGCAGTACCGCGCACTTGGTCGCGACCGCGCTACAAAAGGCGGGGTGGCGTACGGGTTTGTACACCTCGCCGCATGTGGAGCGGGTGCAGGAGCGCATCCGCATCCACGGTGCAGAGGTGAGCGATGAGGTCATGGCGTCGGCCTTGCACCGCGCGTTGGATGCGCGCGAAGACGCTATGCGCGCCCAGACACCAGCCGATGATGCCACATGGTTCGATGTGCTGACCGCGGCCGCATTCCTCATTTTTGCCGAGGATTCGTGCGCTTGGGTGGTGTTGGAAGTCGGCTTGGGCGGGCGTCTGGATTCGACCAACATCGCGACCGGCGAGGTCTGTGTGGTGACCAACGTCGAGCTCGAACACTGCGATGTGCTGGGGACTACGCGCGCCGCCATCGCGCGCGAAAAGGTCGGCATCGTCAAGCCGTCAAGTAGTCTTGTCACAAGCTTGCCTGCCGAAGACGAAGCCGGTGCGGTGCTTGCCCAAGTGTGCGCGGAGCTGGGTGTGCCGCGCATCGTGGTGCCGATGCCGGCGGGATGGCGCCAGCGCAATGCGGCCTTGGCACGCGCAGCTCTCGCCGAGTTGGTGCGCCGTGATCCCGCCTTGGGGGCGCACCTCGTCCCTGTGGACGCGGCAGAGGTCGCGCCGCTACCCGGGCGCGGGGAGTGGCGTCAGGTCGGCCGTACACGCGTCTACCTAGACGGGGTGCATGTGGCGCCAGCGCTGCGGTTGGTCCTAGAAGAGGTCACGCAAGCCCACGGACGCCCTGCGGCGATCGTCCTTGCCCTTGGAAAGGACAAAGACGCCCCGGCGGTGCTCAAGGCTGCGGGCGCAAGTGCCGATGTACTGCTCTGCACTACGGCCTCCTCAGGGCCGCTCAGGAGCGCAGACGACTTGCAGGCAGCGGCTCGAGCCGCGGGTTACGCCGCACACGCGGTGCAGGACCCGCTCGAGGCCTTGCAGCAAGCGCTTGCACTCGCGGGCGCCTCGGGGTGGGTGTGCGTTGTAGGGTCCTTTCACCTTGTGGGGATCGTGCGGCGCGCAACCGCGGCCATCGACCCCAAGGAC
The DNA here is from genome assembly GCA_044378375.1 of Planctomycetota bacterium. GTDB lineage: Bacteria > Planctomycetota > UBA1135 > UBA1135 > SXXH01. The sequence continues at coordinate 5,282 of JBILXQ010000105.1, read as the reverse complement.
CAGTCATGCTCACCATCGTCTCGGACTTGCTCTTGACGGACTCGTTCCTGATCAAGGGCAACATCGAGAACAAGTACACGCGCCTTTCGCAGGTGCTCGACGAGACTCGCCGCTACTTCGTGAAGGTGCGGGATGCCACGCTCATTGACCTCAATAGCTGTGAGCGCATCCAAACGCCGCTCCTGCATGTCAATGTGGATGAGATCCTGCTGGCGCATGAGTTCCTCGACTCGGGCGGCGATCAAGCAGCGCGCGAGTTGGCCAAGAACCAGCCGACGCATCGTGTGCGTGTGTTCTACACCGGCAACCTCAATGTCGAGCTGGGTGGCGAAGTGCGCCCCAGTTCCTATGAGGCGGATGATCGCACCTCACGGCGCTTCTTCACGATGCGCAACCCGGTGCTGCGCGGCTTCAATGACCGCAACGATCCGGACCTCAAGTTGCTGGCCAAGCTGCCGTACGCGATCTTGAACAAGCTGCGCTTGTCCTACGTGTACGATTTCAACTGAGGGGCTTTACAATGCTCGCGTGAGCGAGCCGCGAGCCTCCGTGACGTCTAGACGACGCAGTGCCGAGCACTGGGTCGTCTTGTGTTTGGTGCTCGGCGCGTTCGCGGTCGAGGTGTGGCTGGGGCTGCGCGCCACGCCGGATGGCCGCGGCTTTGGTACTCACGAACAGTTGGGGCTTCCACCGTGTCGCGCCATGGATTGGTTTGGCGTGCCGTGCCCTGGCTGTGGTGTGACAACTTCGGTCACGCATGCCGTGCAGTTGGATTTAGCAAGTAGTTTTGACACGCAGCCTTTCGGTCTGCTGGTGGCACTGGCGATCCCGCTGATGGCCGCATGGGCCTTGTGGACGGCTTTGCGCGGGGGCGACTGCTCGCTGTTGCTGGCACGCTGGACCTCGTTGCCGCTGGTTACCTTGGTTACTGTCGCGGCCGCGTTTGGCTGGATCTGGAAGCTGGGTTCAGTCTTCTAGCGGCTCGCCTTCCACTTCGTCTACCGGCGGCTTGGTCTGTCTTGCTTCATCGAGCATCTCCACAAAGCTCGCGTAGCGACTGGCCGGGATGTCGCCACTCTCGACTGCGTCGAACACGGCGCACTCGGGCTCGTGATCATGGCTGCAATCAGGAAAGTGACAGCGCTTGCTGTGCCGTTCGAACTCGGGGAATAGATCGCGCACATTCGCGACGGGCACACCGTACGGACGAAAGACACGGATGCCAGGCGTGTCGATCACCGCAGCTCCAAAGGCCAAGCGATGCAGTTGCGAGAAGGTCGTGGTGTGCTTGCCTGCATCCCAGAACTTGCTGATCTTGCCAATCTTGAGATTGAGTCCCGGTTGCAGCGCATTCAGCAGGCTCGACTTGCCCGCACCAGAAGCACCGTAGACCACGGACGTTTTGTCGCGCAGGGTTTCGCGTAGCTCATCTAACCCGCGGCCATCCATGGCACAGGTGGCGATGACCGGCACAGGGATCTGTTCGTAGGTGTCGCGGATCGCCTCGAACTCGTCGTCATCGACCAAGTCGATCTTGTTCAGCACCACCACGGCGGGCAAGTGCTGCCACACACAGGTGGCGAGGATGCGGTCCGTGCGGTTCGAGCTGAACTTGGGCTTCGCTAGCGAGCCTACGATGACGACTTGGTCCACATTCGCTGCCAGCACCTGCTCGCGCGGGTCATGCGAGGACGCGATGCGCGACAAGGTGTTCTTGCGCGGCAGGACCTTCTCGACCCCTGCTGGAGTGGTGGCAAGGTCGACCTCTACATGGTCCCCAACGGCCACGGGGTTCTTCTGCTCGCGACGCACATCGTCCATGCCGAACAGGACACCGCGCGGTGCAGCCTGCACCACGACGCCGTCGACCTCCACATGCACAAACTTGGCGTCCGTACGCATCACGACGCCGGTTTTGAGCGAGCTCATCGCCGCTGATGGTACAACGAAGGCGACGATGCACTCGACAGAAGCCATTCATTCGCGCGAGAACCCGCTGATCAAGCGCTGGGCAGCGACGCTGGCCGGCCGCGAGAGTGGTGTCGTTGCGTTGGAAGGCGAGCGCCTTGTGCGGGATGCGCTGGCTGCGCGCGTTGAGGTCGAGTGTGTGCTGCTCAGCACCGCGCGCGCGCACGAAGCCGCCAGCTACGCGCCTGCGATGGTGCGTTTGGTTGATGAGGCTTTGTTGGCCAAGCTGTCCGAGTTGGACGCACCGCCCGGTGTCGCGGCCTTGGTGCGGCCACCGGCAGCGCTGCGTGTGCAGGACTTGCGCGCGGATGCTCACAGCTTGCTGGTGTGTGTTGCCGGTGTGTCCGATCCCGGGAATCTGGGTGCCATCGCGCGCTCGGCCGAGGCCTTTGGTGCCTGCGGGCTCGTGATCGCCAAGGGCGGTGCCTCACCGTGGCGCAGCAAAACGCTGCGCGGTTCGATGGGCTCTTTGCTGCGCTTGCCCGTGTTGGATCGCGTCGAGCCGGGTGCGGTCGCTGCCGAGTTGACGCGCTTGGGTTGGCGCCACACGCTGGCTGCCACACGCGGTGGTGTGGATCCACGCGATCACGATTGGCGCGGCCCGACCGCGTTGTGGTTGACAGGCGAGACCGGCGCCTTGCCGGACTTGGGTGTGGCTCACACCAGCGTGACCATCCCGTTGGATGCGCGTGTCGAGTCGCTCAATGTGGCGGTCGCTGCAGCGGTGCTGGTGTTCGCCGCGCGCCGCACCGGCCCAAGCAGCGTCAAGCAGGAGTCTACGCAGCGTGGTTGATGGCTTGTTTGCGCGTCAAGCCAACTTGACAGCCCCTTTGGCGGCGCGCATGCGCCCGAGGACGCTGGAGGAGTACATTGGGCAGGCACATCTCTTGGGTGCCGACAAGCCTCTGCGGCGCGCCATCGAAGAGGGGCGTACAGGCTCCGTGATCTTGTGGGGGCCGCCTGGTACGGGCAAAACCACGCTGGCGCGTTTGATCGCCCAGCGCTCGCAGAGCCGCTTTGAGCCGTTCAGTGCAGTTAGTGAAGGTGTGCCACGCTTGCGCCAGATCTTCGATGCGGCGCGCGAGCACCGTCAGTTGGGCGGCAAGAGCACGATTCTCTTCGTCGACGAGATTCATCGCCTCAACAAAGGTCAGCAAGATGCGCTCCTGCCCGCGGTCGAGGACGGCACGGTCGTCCTGATTGGTGCGACCACCGAGAACCCTTCCTTTGAGGTGAATGGCGCGTTGTTGTCGCGCTCGCGCGTGTTGGTGCTGAAGTCGTTGAGCGATGCTGAGATTGGCGAAGTTCTGCGCAGTGCACTGCGCGATACCGAGCGCGGCTTGGGTGCGCGCTCTCTGACGATTGCTCCCGAGGCTCTCGAGTTCCTCGCACGCAGCGCGGATGGAGACGCACGCCGGTCCTTGGTGGCCTTGGAAGCCGCCGGACACATGGTCGAACAAGGCGGTTGCATCACGCTGGAGGTGGCGCGCGAGGCACTGCAGTTGCGCGTGCAGAAGTCGGACAAGTCCGGCGATGTGCACTACGACCAACTGAGCGCCTTTCACAAGTCGTTGCGCGGCAGCGATCCCGACGGTGCGCTGTACTGGGCCGCACGTTTGATCGAAGGCGGCGAAGACCCGATGGTGTTGTTCCGGCGCGCGACCGCGATGGCGAGTGAGGACATCGGGCTCGCGGATCCGCAAGCCTTGCAGCAAGCCGTAGCTGCACGCGAGGCGTATCACATGTTGGGCGCGCCCGAAGGCTACTTGCCGCTGGCGCAGCTGATCATCTATCTCGCCACGGCTCCGAAGAGCAACCGCGTCAAGGCAGCGCTCGATGCCGCACTACAGGCAGCGCGCACATCGGCGGGTGCGTCAGTCCCGCTGCACATCCGCAATGCGCCTACGAAGCTGATGAAGGAGCTCGGCCACGGCGAGGGCTATCGCTACGCGCACGATTCGGCCACCGGCTACAGCGCGCAGGAGTACTTGCCTGACGAGCTGCGCGGGCAACGCTTCTACGAGCCGGGTACGTTTGGCTTCGAGAAAGAGATCGCCAAGCGTCTTGAGTGGTGGGCCAAACAGAAGTCGTCTGACGCCTGAGTCGCGACGGCTCTGTCAAGTCGACTTGCGCACGTACTCGGACTTCAACTGCATCGCGCCGAAGCCCTCGATCTTGCAGTCGATGTTGTGATCGCCCTCCACGAGGCGGATGTTGCGCACCTTGGTGCCTACCTTGAGCGCGGATGAAGAGCCTTTGACCTTGAGGTCCTTGATCACCGTCACGCTGTCGCCGTCTTGGAGCCGCGTGCCATTGGCGTCGCGTACCACCAAACCTTCTTCAACCGCCTCAGTCGTGGCCGTGGTCGTGCTTGCGCTCCACACATGGCCGCACTCAGGACAGGCTAAGGTGTCGCCTTCCGGATAGGTGTAAACGGACTGGCACTTGGGACACGGCGGCAGCTCACTCATGCGGACTGCATCATCTCACGCAGGCGTGGTGCGAGCCAAGACTCCCGGCGTGCGCGTTCAACATTGTGGATTGCCAAGTTGAGCGCACGGCGCGAACCCACAAGGACACACAAGCGCCGCGCGCGCGTGACCGCCGTGTACAGCAAGTTGCGTTGCAGCATCAGCGCGTGCTGCATCGTCAAGGGGATGACCACCGCGGGGAACTCTCCACCTTGCGAGCGATGGACAGTGATGGCGAACGCGCTTTGCAGGTCACCCAGCTCGGTGGGCTCATACTCCACAATGCGCTCGGGGTAGCGCACACCGATGGTGCCATCATCGTCCACGCGCACGATGCGGCCCATGTCGCCGTTGTAGACCTCTTTCTCGTAGTCGTTGCGCGTGTGAATCACACGATCGCCGAGCTTCCAGATGCGTGAACCGAGCTTGACCTCTTTGCCGCCCACATTGAGCGCCGCACGCAAGCGTTCGTTGAGCGCATCCACGCCGCATTCACCACGGTACATGGGCGCGACCACTTGCACTTCATCGACCCAGTTCAGGCCAAAGCGCTCGGGGATGCGTTTGGTGACCACCTCGACCAAGCGCTCGGCGCACTCACCTGGCTCTTCGACCACGAAGTGATAGAAGTCGGCCTTCGTGTCGCCGCGGTCCGGAAGCTCCAGCTCCTCGCCGCGCAAGATGTGGTGCGCGTTCTCCTTGATGAGGCTCGTCGCACCTTGGCGGTAGATGTGCGTCAACCGATAGGTGGGCACCACACCGGAGTCGAGTAGATCACCCAGCACATTGCCTGCCCCCACGCTCGGCAGTTGGTCCGGGTCGCCGATCAACACGAGTCGCGTT
>JBILXQ010000104.1:0-8024 GCA_044378375.1 Planctomycetota bacterium | reverse complement strand
CTCGGCGATCACTTCGGTTTTTGTGTGTATGTGGTTATCCAACTGCGTGGCAGCACGCCACACCAACCACGCCAACGGGATCACCACCACCAACACCACCGCTGGCGAAGCCAACACCGGCAGGAAAGGTGCGGCCAGTGCCACCAATGGTGTGGCTGCGGCCAGCAAGAGAGCCACTTGCACAGCCATTGCCAGCGAGCGACGCGGTGTGACCGCTGCATCCATGCGGCCCTGCACAGGTGGCAGAGCCTTCAGCGCCATCGCGAGGGCAAGCTTGCGTGTGTGCACCAACACACGGGCTAAGAGAGGCAGAGCGGGCACCGCTACCAACAGCAAGAGCACGGCACCTGCGGCCGCGGGGCCCAAGTCCAAAGCTCTTGCCACGGCGGGAGTACCACGCGCGTACAGCGTGCCCGTTGCCCCTACCAAGAGCGCCAAAGCACCTAAGTCCAGCGCGAGAGCACGCAGCAGCTTCCGTTGCGCTCCATAGCGCACATCGCGTGCGCCGCTGGCGCGCAACTGGGCCAACCAAGCGGAGTACAAGGAGCCCAACGTCTCCAACCGCCTGGGCAGCACACGCTCGACAACGGACGCAATGCTGTCGGCGTGCGATAAGAACAGAGGTGCTGTGAAGGCCGACAGGGCACAGACAGCTACGGCAACCGAGCTGTAGTGCGCAGGCAAGAACTGCGAGCTCACACCCATGCCGGCTACGACGAAACCGAACTCGCCAATCTGGCCCATCGCGAGACCCGCACGCAAAGCCACGGGCCTATCCGCACCGGACAGAAAGGTACCGAGGCCTACGCCGAAGAACTTGCCGACGACCACCACGCCAAAGAGCAATGCGACCAATCCGGCATGCTCGAGCAGCACATCGGGGTCAACCAACATCCCCACTGTGACGAAGAACACGGCCGCGAACATATCGCGCACACCTTCGATGCGGCGCTCGATCTCATGGCCTGCACCTGCTTGGGCGAGGATCGAGCCGGCTAGGAACGCACCCAAGGCCGAAGAGAAGCCAGCAGCGCTGGCGACGAGCGCAAAGAAGAAGCACACGCCCAAGGCGAAGACGATGGTCGTTTCCTTACGGCGCAAGCGCAGCACGGCCAACCAGGCTTGTGGCAACAACCACATGCCAATGGCGAGCGTGCTGACCAGGAACACGCCTAACTTCAGCGTGGTGATGCCCACCTCGGACCACGAGGCTTCCGCGCCGGAGGAGAACGCGGACAAGATGGCGAGCAAGAGGATGACGCCCAGATCCTCGACCACGAGCAGCCCCAACACTAGCTCGCGTAGGCGCGGGTCCTTGGTGCGTTCATTGAGCACGCGCTGCACCAGCATCGTGCTGGACACGGCGATCAATGTGCCCAAGAACAAACCGCCGCGCGGATCCAAGCCCAGCGCATGCCCAATCAGCACGCCGAGCAGCAGTTGCAGCCCCATCTCCACCGAAGTGGCGATCAAAGCTCCCGCCCCCATCGTGCCAATGCGCGACAGGCTGAACTCCAACCCGATGCAGAACACCACCAGCGTGACGCCCAGTTCCGAGAGATCGCGCAGCACGGTCTCGTCGTACACATGCAGCGGCACGGGGATGTTGGGCCCGAGGATGGCGCCGGCCAGCAAGTAGCCCAATACCAGCGGCTGACGCCACTTTTGGAAGAGCACGCTCGTGATCGCAGCCACGCCCAAGACGAGGGCGAGGTCGCGCACGAGGTGCGGCACCTCCGAGGACAGCAAGGCGTACATAGGCGCGCTCAGAGTGCGCGGATGTTGCTACGCATGCAAGCACTCGCGTTAGGATGCAGCGTATGCGCTGGGCTTGGATCTGCGGGCTAGTGGCTCTGTGGCTGTGCTGTGGGCTTGCGGCTGCGCGCACACCAGCAGCCGAGGTGGTGGCTCGCGTGCAGTTCCGTGCGCCAACTGGTCCGCTCATGGTGCTGCGCACCGTATTGCCCGTTCCACATACCTTCGACATGGCGCGTCCGTTGGTCGTGCGCTTTCCGAATGTGGACGCACCCGTGCCCGCGCAAGTGGCGAGCATCACGCGTTCCGCAACGGGCCAGCCGGAGACGGTAGAGCTCTGTGCGAGCGTGCAGACTGCAGCTGAATGGCGTGCAGGTGCGACCTTGGTTGCGAATGTGGAGCTGTTGGAAGCGGCCACTGCACCTGCCGCCTCCGAGGCACGAGCGCGCACCCCGCGCCTTGATCCACAGGTGCAGGCGTTGTTGCAGCCGAGCGCGACTCCGCAGTTCTATCTGCGCACGGTGGATGTGCACGGACAGGTCTACAGCGCCGAGCTCACTGGCGCACCCTCTAGCCTTGGCCTGCAAGCGAACCAGCCCTTGGTATGGGGACCGCATCTGGTGCGCCGCCGCCTCGCCGCAGTGCTCGTGCCGGCCGCGCCGGTGCAGACCGAGGCTCTGCCGCATGCGATGGGTGTGCATGCCTATGTGACGCAACGCGCAGGTGCGCCAGCCGTGTCCTTGGACCTGCGCATCCACAACGGACTGGCCTCGCCGGCGGATGAACCTCATGCCTTGGATGCACCGCTGGGGCCTGTGTGGGTGCGCAGCGTGGAGTTGGTGCTGCCCGCCGGTTGGGTGGTGGACGCGGATATCGCCGATCCGTTTCTAGGCGTCGCGCGCAGCGAGGGCACACAGGTCGTCGTGCCGCTGGTGGCTCCCCTGCCGGATGGACGCTTGCATTGCTTGCCTAGCCAAGCCCAGTTCCAGCGCAGGCTTGTCGTGCGGCGCGCCGACGCAGGTTGGGCCGGGCACGACTTCCTGCACTTCCGCGATGTGGGCTTTCCTGTTGCAGGTCCGGGGCTGTGGTCGTGGCAAGCGCTGCCGCGTTGGTTCCCCCAGCGTGAGCAGTTGCCCAGTGCAGCCCTGTACACCACGCGCACCAGCGAGGGCGCGCTGGTCTACGAGGCTCGTGAGGCGGCGGAGTTGCGCCGCATCGAACAGTACCTGCGCACCGGCAAGCCGTTGAGCTACCCCTACCAAGCGCTCGCGATGGGGTGGGCGCATCCCTACTTTGACCAGCAGCAAGGTGCGACCGGGGGCGTGGGCATCGTTTTGTCCGAAGGTCACTGGGTGGCGGTCAGCGGAGCGCCATCGGGCTTGCAACGCCTGGCGCTGCAGCATCGCATGAACGCGGCGCGCCAGCCCCAAGCCGCTTGGGATCGTCGCGGACGCCCCTGGTCGTGCGAGTTGGCTCTCACCAACCGTAGTCCTGCAGGTGCGGGCCTGATCCCGTTCGACTATCGGCTCAACGGCGACATTCGGCTGCCGAGTTTTGCCGGCCGCGCCGTCGCGCACCCCGCGGCCTTAGCGCAAGCGGCCGAGGTTGAGCGCCGAGGGTTGCGGCCGGACTGGGATCGCGGCGATCCCTATGCCTCGCGCACCAAGTTGGGAGCTGCAGGCGCCAACGGCGCCGACAACATCCGTGCTTGGTGGCCACATGATGACCAGCACTATGTGCGTTGGACCGCTCCGGCCAAGGCTCTGGTGTGGTTGGCGAATGACGCGCTGGCTAAGGATGATGTGCTGCTCGCCGCGGAGTTGGGGCGCTTGGCGATGCACGAGTACCCGCACACGCCGGTTTCGTGGTCCAAGGGCGCCACTCTTCCGGTGCTAAGGCAAGAGGTGGCGGAGCGGCCGCACAGTGGCTTGCCGTGGGGCCGCGGCCAGGCGTGGATCATGGATGCCGTGGGTGCCGCGCATGCTGTGGCCGATGACGGCTGGCGTGCCACGCATGAGGCGTGGTGCGTGCAGGTCACGCAGCTGATGCTGGACGCCGCGCCCAGCAGCGGTTTGCTGATGCGTGTGCACAACACGCGCCATCCTGGCCATGAGCGCTATGACACGGCGCAAGCGTTCGAGTCGCTGTTGTTGCTGCATGCCGGGCGTGTGCTGGCAGAAGGCGTGCACGGCGAGGCGCGTCCGGCATTGCGAGCACGCTTGCGCAACTTGCATCTCGTGGCCTGCACCAGTCTGTTCACTCCACCTCTGTGGCAAGCAGAACCTGATCGTCAAGGAAACCTGACGCACGGTCCGCGTCAGATCTTTGCGGTGGCACGCAAGGGCGAACCAACGACGGACTTCGATGCGTCGTGGCCGCCACGCGACGGCCAAGGTGGCGGCGTGGAAGTGTACTGGTCGTGGAGCGCACTGGCGCATGCGCTGAATCTATGTGCGCCACCAGCGACTGAGTCGTGGCGTCAGCGCCTCCTGCAATTGTCCAGTGGATTTGACAGCACTGCTGCTGTATACGCGGAATTTCAGCGCAGCGCGGCGAATCCATCGCACGACAACAGCGCCAACGCGCTCGAGTTGCTGCACTGGCTGCAAACGCGCGCCCGCTAAACGACCAGCGCTGCGCAGGACCGTGAGGCCTGCGCAGCGCTGGCAAGTAGCTGTTCCGGCTGAAGAATCAGCCGAGCAAACTCAGACCATGCCCTTGAGCGTCTTGAGGGCGCGGATCTTGATCACGTTGCGGGCGGGCTTCGCCTTGAACATGACTTCTTGCTTGGTGAAGGGGTTGATGCCCTTGCGCGCCTTGGTGGCGGGCTTGCGCACCACGGTGACCTTCATCAGGCCCGCGATGTTGAGCACTTCCGAAGCGCCCTTGGTCAGGTCGGCAGCGATGATGCGGCCCATCGTGTCGAAGACCGAGGCGACTTGCTTGCGCGACAGCTGAGTGTGTTCAGCGATCGTGCTGTAGAGCTCACCCTTGGTGCGGGGCTTCTTGGACGGCGAGATCTTGGCGGGCGCCTTCGCGGCGGCCTTGGTGGTTTTCTTAGCCATGGATTCCTTCAGCGAGAAGGTAGTTCAGTTGTCTAGGGACTGGTTTTCACCGAGAAAACTCGGCGAACACGACTTTGATAGCAGTCCTGCGAACCGCCTTCCAAAAGAAAATCTACAGTTTTTCGCGTAGTTTCCGGCCGTTTCGACGGCGGCCTCAAGCATTGCTCAGGTCAGCGCGAGGTCCAACACGCTCGGCGGAGCACACTCGCGAGGTTCTTTTCCGCGTACAAAAAGGCGCGCCGAGGTACTGCCTTCCAAGTGCACACGGCCTTCCTCCACACGCAACCAAGCTCCTTCGCGCAAGCCCACCACCGGACGCGCATTGACCTCGTGGTACTGACGCAGACGCTCTTCTCGGGTCTCGCCCATGTGCGTGGAACCTGGCTGGGGATCGAGGTAGTGCGGGTTCAGTTGGAACGGCACCAAGCCCAGAGCATCGAAACCATCTGGATCGACGATAGGCATGTCATTGGTGGTCATGATGGTCGCGCAGGCCACATTGGAGCCAGCTGACGACCCCATGTAGGGCAGCCCACGCTGGACTGCGCTGCGAATAGCCGGAATCAGCCCGTTGCGGCGCAATTCGGCCAGCAAACGGAAGGTGTTCCCACCCCCAATGAAGAGAGCCTGCGCTTCGGCCACGGCCTGCCGCGGATCGGCAGCTTGGTGGACCGAGTCCAACCGCAGCCCTAGGGCCGCAAAGCGCGCCGCTGCCTTGGCGTGGTAGGCATCGCGGTCGGCGAGGGCGTAGGGCACGAACAGCACGCGCTGGACCGCCGCAGGTGTGCCGCAACCCAAGAAGCGCTGCATGGCACTGGCGCAGTGATCGAGATAGCCCTGACCGTGGAGGGTCGAGTTGGATACGAGGAGCAGGCGCATGGGCGCATCCTACCCGCGCCACCCGCCGTCAAACATGAGTTGACCCGCCCCCAACCAGAGTTAGGGGCGGGTCAACTTGCGCGCCCCAGCGGGCGGCATGAACCAAACATCAGCCGGCCAAACATCAGCCGGCGAAGGCCTTCGGCTTGCGACCGCGCGGCATGCGCGCCTTCGGCAGCTTGACCCCTTGGCTTTCGAGGTACTCGCACAGCGGCTTGCGCGCGGCGGCGATGGCGTGACGGACTTCGTGGCCCGTTTCGTTGGCGGCATTCAGCGCCTTGTCCAGCGAACGCACGATGTTGAGCGACTGGCTCAAGGCCGGGTCCTTCTTCATCTCGGCGGTCGCCTTGCGACGCTCGAGCAGGGCCATCTGCGACTTCAACGCGGCCATACGCTCTTCAAAACTACGGCGCGGGCGCTTGCTGCCCTTCTCGGCTGCGGCCGAGGTCTTCTTCTTGCTCATGAATGAATCGTTCAGGTTGTGGGGGTCTATAGGTTGGATACGAGCCCGACTGTTGACTTGGCGAGGTTGGTCGCACAAGTCATAGCCAGGCCATGCTTGAGAAAGATCTATAGAGAAAAGCGCGCGATTTCTGCAAGAAGAATCCCTAGTGATTGCGCGCGCGATATCTAAACTTCGCAGCGATGAAACTGCAATCGGACTCCGTGGCCACTATCGACTATGTCCTCACAGACGATGATGGGACCTTGATCGAGGCTTCGCCCAAAGACCACCCTTTGGTGCTGTTGATGGGGCGCGGAACGCTCTTTCCAGCTTTGGAGGAGGCCATGATCGGCTTGGAAGTCGGCGAGGAACTCGAGGCGCGTTTGCCGCCCAATGAGGCCTACGGGTTCCATTCCCCCGAGCTGGTGCAGCGCGTGCCCAAGGAGCGATTCAACGGCGCGTTGGAGGTGGGATTGCAGTTTGAAGCGCGCTCGTCCACTGGTCGCCGGGTCGTGGCCAAGGTGCTCGAAATTGATGAAACGGAGGTCTTGATCGACGCCAATCATCCACTCGCGGGCAAGACGCTGCGCGTGCGCTTGCACCTCTTGGATTTGCGCCTGGCCACCCCCGCGGAATTAGAACAAGGACGCATCGACTCATGATCTTGAATGCCCTCTTCCTCTGTGGCTTGGTGGCCCACGATCCGGTGGCGGTGCTGCCGCAGACCCCGAGCCCTGTGCGGAGCTTTCTTGAGCGTGGTCTTGGAGATGCGCAGGCATACACGCTGCTGCGCGAGCTGTGCACGACAGCCCCGCATCGTTTGGCCGGTTCTGCGGGCCTCGATCGCGCCTTGGCGTGGGGCGAGGCGGCCTTGCAGCGCGCGGGCGCCGACAAGGTCTACCGTGTGCCGACGATGGTGCCCCACTGGGACCGCGGCACTACGGCGCGCCTTGAGCTGGCCACGGCCACAGGAACCGAAGCGCCGCCCGTTACTTGGCCGATCTTGGCTCTGGGTGGAAGCATCGCAACGCCCAAGGAAGGCATCGAAGCGCCCGTGGTGCGCGTGGTCGGCCGCAAGCAGTTGGCGGAATTGGGCGCACGCGCCCAAGGCGCCATTGTGTTTTATGACGAGCCGTTTGACCCCTCCAAGCTGAGCGTGGGAGAGGCCTACGGCGGCGCGGTCTGGCAGCGCGGCAGCGGCGCCATCGAAGCTTCCAAACTAGGTGCCGTCGCGGTCGTCGTGCGCAGCGTTACAGCTGCCCTAGATGACCACCCGCACACGGGCGCCATGCGCTACGAGGAGGGCGTGCCCAAGATCCCGGCGGCAGCCATTTCGACCAAAGGAGCTGCGGATTTGGCGCGGCGTTTGGAACAGGGCGTGGTGCGTGTGCGCCTGCAGTTGGATTGCCAGACGCTGCCCGATAAGCCTTCGGCCAACATCGTGGGCGAACTGACCGGCACGGATCCCTCAGCGGGCGTGGTGCTCTTGTCGGGCCACATCGATGCGTGGGATATCGGCCAAGGGGCGCACGATGATGCCGCCGGTTGCGTGCATGCGATTGAGGCGTTGCGCTTGTTGAAGAAGGACGGCTGGCGCGGCAAACGCACTTTGCGCGTGGTGCTGTACACGAACGAAGAGAATGGCGTGCGCGGTGGCTTGGCGCAGCGCGATGCTACGCCGCAAGGCGAGGTGCGCCTGGCGCTGGAGAGCGATAGCGGCGGCTTTGCACCGGTGGGGCTATCCGTCGATGCCGCAGGGCCGTTGAAGGAGGCCTTTGAGGTGTTTGGCCGCGAGCTCCAGCCCATCTTTGCCGGCACCGTGGTGCAAGGTGGTGGCGGCGTGGATGTAGGACCGCTGAAGGAGCGCGGTGCAGTGGTAG
>JBILXQ010000103.1:0-8048 GCA_044378375.1 Planctomycetota bacterium | reverse complement strand
ACTGCGGTGCCGATGAGCTCTTCTTCGTCGGCGGGCTCTACAACCTCGACCTCGGAGACCACGAAGACTGTGTCGCGCAGATCGCCCTTGGCTTCGATCCAATGCCCGACGCGCAACTGCGCAAGCGTGGGCTTGTCTCCAGCAGACTTCGACTCCTGTGCCCAAAGAGCACCGGCGGTCACACACCAGATCACAAGCAAGAGCAAGCGGTTCATGAGTCGAGTTGAGCGGTTGCCTCCGCAGCGGTGCGGAGTAGGAACGGCACGGCATGTCGCGTTCGCGGACGCGGCATATGAACGAGGGCCATGCGCAAGGAGTTGAGTGCCATCCATAGATGCCACTGCTTGGTCTTTGTGTCTGAGCCAAGCACACTGAGGAAGGCGCGTTCGGCCTCTTGCTGGCCGCGTGCATCGCACTCACCTAAAACAGCCGCCATGCGCGCGTGTAGCAGCGCATTGGTGGGATCTTGTTCAGGGGCGCCTTGACCAGCGAGGTCCAGATCCAGCAGGGTGCATACCTCACCTTGGATCAGAACCTGCTTCTCATAGAAGTCGCGGTGCACATTGCAGCGCGGTGATGTATCCAAAACCACGAGCGCACGCAGTTGAGCCAAGACCCGACGCGCGGACCAGTCGAGCTCCGCGCCTGCAGCGGTAAGACGGGCGACAAAGCGTTCGCAGGTCGCGTACTCCGCGCGTGCATCGTGCACGGATTGACCTCCCGTGCCACCGCTCTCGCGCCAGCAACGCAGCAACTGAGCGACACGCTGCGCTTGTTCGACATGATCCCAGCGCCACGGTTCACCCTCAACGGCTTCCATGGTGCAGATGTCAAAGGCGCGATCGACCGACATGAGTCGCGGCACTTGCCAGCCGCACATCTCCAGCTGTGGGCGGTGCATCTCGTGCTGCACATGCAGATCCACAGCACCGCCACGCTTGGTGCACTTCCAATAGACCTTGCGCCCTTGCTCGGCCCCCACCACGACGAGGCGCCGACCCGGGCGCCACGAAACGATGCGTGCCGAGCCAGCCGCTACCCGGGCGGCCATGCGCTCGGCCGCGGGCAAGTCGGAGTCCTCAGCCAGCGAGAAGCGCGCCACGCGTCGGCCTTGCACCAAAAGCGCCTCAAAGCTGCGCGTGGTCAAGAGCAGCGCACCGTCCTTGCGCACCTCGACCCGTTCTACATCGGCCTCGTCCACAGTGGCGTGCAGCAAGGCGGGCAACAGCAGGTCGCCACCGACGGGCACACTGCCTGCATCGGGGCGCACTTTTTCAGCCAGATCGGTCATGTTGCGGGCAAAGCTCACTGCACCGAGCTCCAGGCGGCGGATCGAGCCTGCAGCCTTGCGCAACAGCTCCATCACTACGCGCTCGCGCAGTTGACGCTCATCCAAACCTGGATCCGCTTTCAACAAGCGATCGAGGAGCGCTTCACCGGCCTCCGCATCGAGAGTGCGCATGCGCTCCGCAGCCCACGTGGCCGCATCGGTGCACACTTCATCCATGCGGCACTCATCCCAGTCGTACACCACGGTGCGTCCGTCATCCGTCAAAGCGATTTGACCGGGGTGGTAGTCACCATGCACACGCGTCAAGGCTGCGCGACGCCGTGCATGCCGCGCCAACAGGCGCGCAGTGCGAGCATGCAGCTCGGGGTCTACGGCAAACAAGGCCAATAGCGAGGCGGTTTCATCTTCGATCCACTCCTCCGCAGCTCCCGACTTGACTGAAGCTCCTTGGGCAACGCGCAAGGCAGCCGCGCGCTCCATGGCCAAGCGATCGAGCAGGTCGTCATTCAGCACGCCAAAGGCGAGCTTGGCGGCCACGAACTCCTCTACGATCAATCCGGTGCGTTCTTCGTGCAGCCAGATGCGCGGCGCGAAGCCTGACGGCAACGCAGCACGCTGGCGCGCAGATGCTGCGGCGGCCTCGGGCGTCAAGACGCGCAAGATTGCTTGACGCTCAAAGAGCTGCTCGTTTTGGTCGCGCAGCACAAGATCCAACTTCAGCACAGCACGGCGGGAGGGCTTGTACCGCAGCAAGCTGACACTGCTCCTGCGTCGACGAATGTTGCCGCCGGCCGCCAAAGCAGTCTCTTCCAGTGCCCGCGACAAACGGGCCAGATCCAACGCACGCGGCAATCCAGGCAGCTCACCATCGTGAGGCCAAGCGGAGATCAGCGCACCATCGGCGGTCAAAGCCATCGGCTGCCAAGGGGCTGCGAGTTCAGCGGCCCTGTCCTCGATACGGCCGCCGCTCTTGCCGCCCTGATGACGCCGCAACGTCACGAGTCGTGTCTGACCGTCGTCACATGCCACTGCATGCACAGTCGAGAGCGCCGTGCGAGGTTTCCAGCGCGCCCAAAGCAGGCGTGCAGAAAGAGGCTGGCCTGCCGTTCCATGCGCAAGGGTCTCCCGTAGCAACGCACACACTTGCTCACCTGACGGTGCCGTCAGCATCTCCTGCGGGAGCAGGTGCACGATCCCGGGATCGTGCTCGCGTGATTCCAGTCCATTCATGAGGCCATGGAGCGAATGGACTCGCGATACGAGGTACAACGAGCTTGCAGTTCGTGATGGCGGCCTGCATCGCGCACGACCCCTTGTTCGATGTACACGATCGTGTCGAAGCGATCGAGGCGATCGAGATCGTGAGCGATCACGATCACAATCGAATCTTGGCTGCGCTCGCGCAGCGTACGCATGACGATCTCCACGGCCACGGCATCGAGGCCTGCAAACGGTTCGTCGACAACCAACACCGGCGCAGGGCGCAGCAGCGTGCGCGCCAAGCAGATGCGCCGACGCTCACCACCCGAAAGGCCTGTGCCACTCGAACCAAGCTCGGTGTCCAAGCCGTGGGGCAAGCGCGCTACAAATTCGGCGGCACCTGCAGCCCTCAAAGCTGCATACAACTGGTCGTCGGTAGCCTCCGCTTGCCCCAACAAGAGGTTGTCGCGCAAGCTCATGCCGAACAGCACGTTCTCTTGCAGCGCCAGCGCGCTGGAAGCGCGCAAGGCCCGCAAGTCATGTTTGCGCAGATCGACGCCGTCCAGCAGCACCTCACCCGCGTCAGGGTCGTACAGCCGCGCGGTGAGTGCAGCGACCGTCGACTTACCCGAACCCGAACGGCCGAACAGCCCAGCTAGCTGGCCACGCTGGAAGGTTGCGCTGAAGCCGCGCAAGGCTTCCACTTGGCCCTCGTAGGCGAAGCGCACATCCAAGAACTGCAGCGTTTGCGGACGCGCGGCGGGCTGAATCGCCTCAGCGCCCGAAACGATGGCAATCGGCTCGTCCAAAATCGTTGACAGACGCTCGGCACAGGCAATGCCTTTGGACCAGCGTTCCGAGTGCTTGGAGGTTGCACGCACCGGCTTGAGCAAGCTGCGTACATAGGCGACGAACACGAGCAACTCGCCTGTCGAGAGTGCCCCTTCGGCCACACGCGTGCTGCCTACCCAAAGCGCCGCCGCCGTACAGACGCCGAAGAGCAGCTCCATCGAACCGCCCATGCGGGCCGACAGGCGGGCTGACTTCAACTCCGCGCGCGCTGAACGGCGGTTTTGGCGCGCGAACATGTGACCGACTTCTTCTTCCGTGCCGAGTGCTTGCAAGGTGGGTGTCGCCGACAGCGACTCATGCACCGAGTCAGCCAGCTCGCCTTCCTTTTCGCGCTGCTTGCGCGATTGGATGGTCAAGCGCTTGGAGAAGATGCGCAGCACCAGCATGAAGGCCGGCACCACGGCCAACACCACCAAAGTGGTCCGCCAGTCCACCCAGGCCATGGCGGTGACGGTGCCCAGCACCAGCAGCACGCGCGAAGCCATGGCCACGCTTGAGTCCACGAGGACAGTGCGCACCAAGGGCACATCCCCCATGATTCGCACCAGCAAGTCGCCCGTCTTGTGCCGTGCATGGAACTTGGGCGACAAGCGCAGCATGTGCGCGAAGAGATCGCCGCGCAGCCGACGCACGACGCTTTGACCGATCTCAGCTGTCTTGATCGCGGCCCAGTAGTCGAGCACCACATCCAACGCGACCAACGCCGCAGCCATCAGCGCACCGCGCAGGATGATGTCACCGCGCGTGAGGTCACCCGTAGGCTCGCCAATCAGGGCCGAATCGATGATCCATTGGATAGGCCAAGGCTTGAGCAACTCCAACGCCACCGTGGCCAGTACCAGCGACAGCACCAGCCCCATGGCGAAGCGGTGCTCACGGAGCAACTCCGCGAAGCGCAGGTACAACGCCATCGACTGGCGCAGGCGTTCCCAGACGGCCTTGATCACACCGCGGCCCTCCCGTGCCAATCCGACGGCAATCGAGCGAGCACGCGCTCGGCAATGCGCAACCACGAGTGCTGACCTGCGCGCACGCGGGCGGCCTGCGCTAGTTGCTGGCGCAGCGAGGGCTGCTGCCACAAGCGCTCGAGAGCTTGCACCAAAGCGTTCAAGTCACCGGCTCGATACACGAGACCATCGCTTTCGTGTTGTACAGCAGCTTCCAGATCGCCCATGGCCGGCACCACGGGCACGACACCAGCACTCATCGCTTCCAAGAGCTTGAGCGGCGAGAACCAGCACGGCGCATCCGGCGAGTAAGTCAAAGGCAGCACATCGCAGGCGGCCACCACTCGAGGGACATCCTTGTGCTCAACCCAAGGCAAACGCGTGATGCGTTCGGAAGGGATACGACCTGCAAGCTGCGCCTCGAAGTCTCCCTCGCCAAGCAGCACCAGATGCACCGGCACACCACGCGTCACCAGTGCTTCACAAGCAGCCACGAGCATCGGGAAGTTGTGCCACGGGCGCAAACGACCATGGAAGCCGATGGCATAGCGGCCATCCGGCACCAATTCGCGACGACGAGGATCGTGAGCGTCCATGGGCGCAAACAGCTCGCCATCGACACCATTCGGCTCCACATACACAGCTTGTGCGCTGGCACCGCGCTCAAGCGAATAACGCGCGCAGTCACTGCTGACACATAGCACGGCCGTGGCGGCCGCGAAGGCACGACGCTCTTCGGCTTCCTCGGCGGAGCGCGAACCATCACGCCAGCGCGTTTCTTCCTCGGCTAGCGGAGCGTTGACCTCGTACACATGCGGCACGGACAGCTGCGCCGCCCGCAAGGCGAGCCCGGCACGACCTAGAGAGTAACGCTCGTAGATGCAGTCGAACGGAGCGTGATCATGCAGCTCTTCAAAGCGTGCGATCGCTAGCACAGGGTCGCTTTCATCCAAGGCGACCACCTCGCAACCGAGCTGTGCAAAGGCGATGCGCATCGCCTCGACGTGCACGCTCGCCCCCTTCTTCTTGCCGGGCGCGATGCCCGGATCCTGGACCACATGCAGCAGTCTCATGCCTCGACTCCGCGCGAAGTCTGGTGGAACCAATCCTGCAGTGTCTGTGCGCTCTGACGACCATCGAAGAGGCGTTCGGCACGCGCACGCCCGAGCTTGGCGAGCTCGGCGCGGCGTGCAGGATCCGCCAGCAGAGCACCGATCGCATCCGCCGTGGCCTGGTCATCATTCTCCGGCACCAACACGCCAGCGCGGCCTTGGTCCAAGATCTCCGGGATACCGACGACCGGCGTCGAGATGCACGGCAACCCCATGGCCAACGACTCAATCAGCGTGGTGGGCAACGCATCGCGGTTGCCGTCTTCGCCGATCACACACGGCAAGGCCATCAGCGTCGCTTGAGCCAGAAGCCCGCGCACCTTCTCTTGATCCAAGGCACCGGTCAGCACGATGCGGCTACCCATGCCGCAACGCGCGATCTCAGCTTCGATCAGCGCGCGATCTTCACCATCGCCAACGAAGGTCGCCTTCACCTCGACGCCGCGATCCACAAGAATCTTCATGGCGCGCACGAGCGTGGGGAAGCCCTTTTTCTCGACCAAACGCGCCACACACAGCACGTGGTTCGCGTCACGTTGCACCGGACGCGGTGCAAACGCCGTGAGATCAATGCCGTTGTAGAGACGCCGCACCTTGGCCATCGCTGCGGGTTCGAGAATGGACTTGAGGTGGGCCACGTTCGCATCGCACACCGTGACGGTGAAGCGCGAGTGAGCAATCAAGCGTGAGAGCAGCTTGGGATTGACGGTCGACCTGTAGATGTCCTTGGCATGCGCGGTGACGCTGTAGCCAGGCCCGCCCAAGTCATGCACCAACATCGCGACCAAAGCAGAATCCGTAGCAAAGTGCGCGTGGATGTGCTCGATGCGTTCTTCCTTCGCGCGGCGCAAGACCGTCAGAGCTTCAGCGAAGAGGGACGGCATGCGCTCATGACGGTACTGCGACAGCTCGCGCACAAGCTGACCAAAGCGCTCCAATAGCGTGTGGCTCTCGGGATCGGGTCCAAACAGTGCCAGCCATGGCTCCATCCGGTCATCGGCCTTCAGTTGCTCGACTTGGGCCACCAGCCGCGCGAACTCGGGATGCCGCGGCTCGTTATCTGGGGCACGTCGCGAGAAGACATGCACAAAGGTAGAGAGTCGCTCTTGCTGGAGGATCTCGTTAAGGACGAAGGTCTCCGACAGGCGGGGGAACTTCTTCAGCAGGTAGGCAACGCGAACTGTGCTCATGGGGATGAAGTGGTGGCGTCAGGCGCTTTTGACATGCCGACGGAGTCGGCCGAGTTCGGTGATGGCGACAGCTAAACGCTGTGAGCCGGATAGATCGGGGAGCGCCCCTGTAGGGATTCCACCTTCCAGAGCTGCGTGCAGGTGCGTGCGCAACTCGGCAGCAGTCGCCTGCGGCAGGCACTGGGCCAACCCCGCCGCCTGCATGCGTTCCGCGCGGATCAGTTGCTCGCGTCGCGGGAAGCAGCGCGGCAGCAACACCGCGGGCACGCGGCTTTGCATGATCTCGACCGAGGTGTTGTAGCCGCTCATGGCCACCACCGCGTCGCTCTTCGACAGCAGGTGCGGCAGGTCCGCGTGGAAGCTCGTGATCTCGCAACCGCTCAGGCGGCGGGCGCGGCGCTTGAGGGTCTTGAACTGCTCTTGGTCGAGCAGCGGACCGCACACCACCGTCGATTCCCAGTCGCAACCACCCAGCTCCAGCGCGTCAAGATAGGTTGACAGGCGCTCGTAGCCGTCTTCGCCACCACCCACGGTGACCAACACCTGCTTGGGTGCACCGGCCGCGCGCTCGGCGCGCTCGGGCACCACCGCGCGGCCTACATAGCCGACGAACTCGAGGTTCGCGCGCAGCTCTTCCGGCACCGGGTACTCGGCGCGCGCATCAAAGATGCGTGGGTCGCCGTAGACGCACACGCGGTCGTACCACTCGCGCAACGCTTGGCGCGCTGCGGGACGGCCCCACTCGCGGGCGACGACATCCGGTGCATCGATGATGTCACGCAGACCGAGGATCGTGCGCGTGCCAGCGGCGCGCGTGGCCGCGAGCACATCCTGCAGCTCGTCGCCGAGGCCGAGGACTTGGTGGTCGACGACCAGCACATCCGGGTTGAAGCTGCGCTGAACTTCCGAGAGCAACGCACGGCGCAAGCGCACCAACGAGGCGAGGTCGCCGCCCAGCGAACGCGGCACATAGGAGCCCTTCGCATCCTTCGACACCGAAGGCAGCTTCACGATCTCGACGCCATCCGGCAGCGCAAAGTGCGTCGCGCACGGCGAGCCGGTCGTGATCAGGATCTCCGCGCTCGGAACCTGGCGCGCCAGGGCGCCGGCCAAAGTCAACGTACGACGAAGGTGACCCAGCCCGAACGAATCGTGGCTGTGGAACTGCACGCGCAAGGGGTGTGCGAGTGCTGCAGGCGAGAGGGTGCTGTCCATGATGGGACCCCCGAGGGGTGCTCGGCTATGGCAAGAGGCGTGCCGAGATAAGAAATCCCAATATGGCGCCTACATGACAATTCCCACGACTGGCTCACAAACTACTGCTAATAAACAACTTAGAGACACGCCGCCGCGCCAAAAGCCAGCGCGGCCCCGCTTTGCAGCTTCTTTGCGAGACGTTCGCAATGCCAAACATCCAGATCTTGGACGGTCGCGCGGCCCACCCTGACTATCCGAG
>JBILXQ010000102.1:0-8099 GCA_044378375.1 Planctomycetota bacterium | reverse complement strand
CCGCAGCCCGATGCTGGGGTCGAGGCGTATCGGCGCGGCGATTGGGCGGCGGCGCGTGAGACTTGGTCCGCCGAGCTGGCACAGCCCGAGCTCAGCTTGGGCGCGCAGGCGCGACTCGCGTACAACCTGGGCAACTGTGCCTTCCGCGAAGGATCCACCGCGCGGGCCGGAGCCTGGTACGAAGAAGCGCTGGTGCTCGACCCGTCGCTGGGCGAGGCGCGCACCAATCTCGACCATGTGCGCACCCTCTTGGGATTGCAGCCCTTGGATCGCGGTGACTTGAGCGGGACCTTGGCGATCGCTTTGGATTCGCTGCGTGCTGCCCAATGGCGTTGGGTGGGCTTGGTGCTGTTGCTGGTAGGTGCCGTGTGCTGGCTGCAAGCCAGTCCTTCGCGCTCCCGCTGGTGGCGGTTTGCTTCTCTGGCGTGCTTCGTCCTCGTGTGCGCTTGCCTGCTCGCGGGTTGGTGGCGTGGTCGTAGCGAGTGGCCGCAGCGTGCTTGGCTTGTGGGCACGGGGCGCACCGAGTTGCGCTCGGAGCCGCGCGATGCCGCGGCCGTCATCGGAGATGCTGCCGTACTGCAGCGCGTAGAAGTCGTGGACGAGGAGCTTGCCGGCTGGATCAAGCTGCGGGCTGGCCCCGTCACCGGCTGGGTGCCCTCCGATGTGGTGTTCCGCCCGCGCTAAGCACTGCGCGCGACTTGCGCCCGCAGGCTGCATCGCGCATCGTGGGGGGCTGGATGAAGCCCTTCCTCGTGCTCCTCGCTTGCGCGCTGGTCTGGTTGTGTGCTTGCGGCCCACGGCCCGGCAGCAGCGGAGAAGGTCGCGGCATCTTGGTCATCGCTATCGATGGCTTGCGCGCGGATCACCTCGGCATCGGTGGCAATGATCGGCCGGCGACACCGGTCTTGGATGGTCTGGCGCGCCAAGGTGTGTGGTTCGCGAATGCGCGCTCGACCTCGCCGGATCTGGAAGGCGCGCATGCGTCCTTGCTCACCGGCTGCGATCCATTGTTGTCAAGCCGTCTTGGCAAGGGCGGCGAAGCGAGCAGCGCGCTGTCGCGTTGGCTGATCCCCGCGTCCGTGCCTTCGCTGGCCGAAGAACTGCTGCGTGGCGGGTATGACACTGCGGCCTTTGCGGACCACCCTTCGATTGACGAGACGCTTGGCTACGGGCGCGGCTTTCGCGAGTTCCGTGCGTTGCGCGAAGAGGATGCGGCGCTGGCAGGCGAGGGCTTTGAAGCAGCCTCGACCAAGTTCGAGCGATGGCTCGGAGATCGCTCGCGCTCGCAGGATTGGTTTGCGTACATCGAAGCGCATGACCTCGTGCGCCAATGGTCCCGGCGCCAGGAAGATCCCCGCTGGAGTCGTCTGTACGAGCCGCGCCCCGAGCTCCTCATGGTGCCGCCGCTGGGTGCCTTCCGGCGCGGCTTCTACGCCTTGTCGCGCGATCGTTGGGGCGGTGGCCCGATCACGCTAGGTGAGTACGAAGCTCGCTACGATGGTGAGTTAACTAATCTTGACGCCAAGATCGGACGCGTTTTGGAGCGTTTGCGTGCCACCGGCCGTTTGCGCAACACGACGGTCATCGTCGTGGGTACGCATGGCATGAGCTTTGGCGAAGGCGGGCTCTACCTGGACGCGGGCAAGTTGGATGATGCCGACCTGCATGTGCCCTTGATTGTGCGCCAACCGCTCGGTTCGGGTGCCATGACGCAAGTGCATCCGCACGTGGTGTCGTTGGTGGATGTGGCACCCACGGTGCTGGAGCTGGCTGGCATTGCGCGTCCCGCGACCATGCATGGTGTGTCGCTGATGCCCACGCTCAAGGGCGATGCAGCGCCTCTGCGGCGCTATGCGTTTGCTTCGGGCGGACTGTTGCAAGGCCACAGCGTCATCGATGACCGTTACTGCTACGAGGAGGATCGCGCGAATGCCATCGGCGATCGACTCGTGCGGGAGACATGGCTGGGCACCACAGCCGTTGCGGGTGGCGAGCAGCGCACGCACTTGCATGATCGCGGCCTCTCGCGCGCGATGGATCATCTGGCATCCACCGGAGATGGTGAAGTCCAAGGCCGGTTGCGGACGGTGTTGCGTCAGTGGATGGACCGTGTGGAAGCCGCACGAGCAGCTCTGCAAAGCCCGGGTGCGGATGCGCGCGGCGCTTTGGAGTCCTTGGTGGATCCCGCCCGCTCGGCGTGGGCCACGGAGTCGGCGCGGTGACAGTCGCCTTTCCTGCAGAGCGGGATGGCTCGCAACCGTTGCGCGTGGTGTTGGTGTCGAACGGTTTCCCGCCCATCGGGCACTGGGGCACGGAGTTCTACACACACCAGCTGGCCGTGGGCTTGCAAGCCCGCGGGCACACGGTGACCGTGCTATGCCCGCGACGCGATGGCACGCAACCACGCTACACCTTGGAGCGGCGTGTGGAGGATGGCATCGAAGTAGTCGAAGTGCACAACGCCGGTGATCCCCGCAAGCGTTTCGAGGACAGTTGGCGCAACGCACGCATTGAGCAAGTGTTTGCCGAGCTGGTGCGCGAACGTCAACCACAGGTGGTGCACTTCTTGCACATGTTGTGGGGCTTGAGTGTGCGCTTGCCCGCCGTGGCACGCCAAGCGGGCAGTGCGACGGTCGCGACCCTCACGGACTATGGTCTCCTGTGCCATCGCGGTCAGTTCCGCGATTGGTTGGAGCGCGACTGTGGTGGGCCTACTTCGGCAGCGGAATGTGCACGCTGTGTGCGTGAGCCCGGTGTTTGGGATGGTTCCCCGCTGGTGGTCGCCGCGAAGCGTGCTGCCGTGCGCACCTTGGCCGCAGTCGGTGGCGCAGGCGTGGTCGTGACCACCGCAGACCTAGAGTTGCGAGAACGCGAGGTAGCAGTCGCGCGCAACCAAGTCGATCGTTGGATTGCGCCTACGCAGGCGCTCGCAGCTGCTTTCTTGGCGCGTGGCTGGCCGAAGGAGCGTCTTGAGTCGTTGGTCTATGGCATTGAGGAACAGGCCTTCCAACGACCGCGCGCAGCGGAGCCCAGTGTGTTGTGCTTTGGCTTCATTGGTCAGTTCACGCCTCACAAGGGCGCTGCCCGCATCTTTGAGGCGGTGCGTTTGCTGCAGCAAGATCCGCAAGTGGCTGCGCTACCCTGGCGCGTGGAGTTGTGGGGGCATGCTTTCTTGGATCGCTACCAACGCTACATCGATGCACAGCGAGTCGCGGATGTGGCCGAACGCGTGCACTTGATGGGCGCATTCGAACCGCGGCGTGCGCCGGAGGTGATGGCGCGCTTCGATGCCTTGCTGGTGCCTTCGCAATGGAACGAGAACGCGCCGCTCGTCGTGTTGCAGGCGCGAGCGGCTGGTGTGCCGATCGTGGCGTGCGATGTGCCCGGTGTGCGTGAGGTGGCTCCTCCCACCGCGGTGTTGGTGCCGCGCGAGGATGCTCAAGGACTCGCGCACGCCTTGCGGGCCCGCATCTTGGCTGGTCCGGCGCTGCGCGAAAGCTCGGCACCGTGCACCACGCATGCGGCGCATGTGACGGAGATTGAGCGCGTCTACCAGACGGCGCGCTTGCAGCGCACATGAGACTCGGACAGCTGCTACATGCCGATCCGCTCGGTCGCGGAGGGATTCAGACGCATGTGCGGCTGTTGTGCGAAGATCTCGCCGCTCGTGGTCACGAGGTGCACGCGCTAGCCCACCAAGTCGCCGCGCGGCCTCAACCGCCGCGTGTGGTCGCGCAAGATGGCTGGAGCTATGAGCTGCGCACTCGCGCCGGTGGGACGCCGTTTGGCGAGCCAGCCATTGAGCGGCATCTAGCTCACGAAGTGGTGCAGTGGGCGCGCAGCCGGCGGTTGCAGGTGGTGCATGTGCATCATCTGTCCGGTTGTGGTGCACTGGCGGTGAGCGCCTTGCAGGCGGCTGGCCTTGCGGTGGTCGTGTCGGTGCATGACTTCGAGCATGTGTGTCCGCGCGGCCAGATGTGGTCGGACGAAGGCCGCTGCGTGGACTTGGAGCTGGCGCGTTGCACGCGCTGCACGTTGAGTACCTGGCCCGCGGTTCCTGCTCCAGCAGACCCACAACAAGCTCTGCATGTGCGCCGAAAGCGAGCCTTGCGCGCCTTGGCTAGTGCCGACGCGTTGGTGGCGCCTTCTGCCGCAGGCTTGGATCTGTACCGCCAGCGCATGCCGGAGCTGTGTCACGCAAACTGGACAGTAGTCGAGAATGGCATCCGTGCGGCTCGCTTGCGGCGGCAAGTGCGCGCCCTGCGTTCCTCGCTTGCTGGTTCTCCTGCAGGCACCGTGCGCATGGGGATTGTCGGTGCGGTGCAGCCCTCCAAAGGTGTGCTGCCCTTGGCCCAAGCGGTGGTGGCGTTGGCTTGTGCGCGTACCTCAGGTCCCTCGCTGGAACTGTGGATCCACGGCACACCCACGGCGGCTGCGGATGCGCGGGCCTTGTGGCAACAACTGCAACAACTGGCTGCGCAGCATGTCTGCGTGCGCTTGCACGGCGGCTTCGATGCGCAGGCGTTGCCGCGTATCTTGGCCCAGTTGGATGTGCTGGCAGCACCCGCGTTGTGGGATGAGATCCATGGACTGTCCGTGCGCGAAGGCTTGGCTGCCGAGTTGTGGACGGTCGCGACGGAGCGCGGCGGTTTGGCAGCTTTGGCGCACGAACACGCCGGTGCGTTGCAGCTGCCTGCGGACGAGCCCGCAACATGGGCATCGGCTCTAGCGCAAGCGTTGCCGCGCTGGGTCATGCCTCCGCGTGCTGTGCCTCTGCCGCGCGAAGCAGCGCAGTGTGCGCGGGAGATGGAAGCACTCTACGCCACAGTGGGGGCCGCAGCACGGCGCCACACATCCAGCACAGCCGCCGCAGCAACCTTCCAATCATAGTGCTCCAGCACCACAGCTCGCGCTGCCTCACAACGCTCACGCGCGCTGGCTCGTTGATCCAAGACTTCAAGTGCCGCGTCGGCTAGGTGTTCAATGCGTTCCACCAAGCGCAGATGCACACCATCGTGTAGTTCCAAACCTTCGGCTGCCACACGCGTGGCAACGATCGGCACGCCGTAGGCTGCGGCCTCCAACAGCTTGAGGCGCGTGCCGCCACCCACGAGCAGGGGCACCAGCAACGCACCGGCGCGCGCGAGTGCTGGCCGTACATCCTCGACCTCGCCCAACAAACGCACGCCTTCGATGCGCAGGTCGCCCAAGTGTTGCGATGGTCCACTGCCCACAACCTCCAACACCAAGCCCGGACGCGCTTGGCGCAAGGCGGGCCACGATGTGCGCAGGAAGGCGATCAAGCCCTGCACATTCGGCGGGTAATCCAAACTACCGAGCCACAAGAGGCGCGTGGTGTCGCGTTCCAAGAAGCTCGGCACAGGACCTAGCGCCACAGCATCCACACCATTGGGAACCATGGCGCACTGCGCTTCGGGATGCCGTGTTTGCAAGCGTTGCAGGTCTTCCCTGCAGGTGAGCAGCTGCACCGGAGCAGGATGTGTGCCTCGTGGGCGCACAGAACGCGCTTCCAAGTTCCTCACGCGCGCCACATCGCGGCGTTCCGCGGCTCGCACAGCAAAAGCTTGGGCATACTCCAGATCGAGCTTGGGATGAGCAATGGTGTGCACGCGCATGCCCGCTGGCACACAACGCAGCACAGACGGTTCATCCACATGCAGGATGTGCTTGCCCGTCGACATCGGCTCGCACTCCGCCGCTACGAGTTGCTGCAACGCGGGCGTGGCGAACCAACGCTCGATGCGTGCTGCTCCGAACTGTGACCACCAAGCAGCTGTCGAACCGCGTACAACCACGCGTGCTTCCACACCCAGCTGGTGCAAGTGTGCCTCGGCCTTCTTGGCTTCACTTGCATCCACCGCCGCAGCAAGCACGCGCACGCGCACTTGGGGCGCCAGCGCACGCAACAAGCCTTGCAAACGCAAGCTGCCTCCGCGGCGCGCGGGAAAGGAAGCATCCGGAGCGATCCAAACGACCTGCACTGTGGCGACCTGCACTGTGGCCTCAGCTTACGCTGCGCGGATCGCCCACGTTCTGTGCCACCAGCGCAAAGCCGTGTGCTTCGTCGCGCAACACGGTCGCGTGGGCCGTATCGGTGCGGAAGACAAAGCTCTCATGTGCAGGCAAGCCCAACAGCTTGGTTGCGAGCACACGGATGACGTTGTAGTGCGCCGCCACGACACAGGTGGCTCCGTTGCACGCGAGCAACGACTCGGCTACGGCCGGCCAAGTACGCGCCCAGATGTCGGCATCGCTTTCGCCTCCGTGTCCTTTCCAATGCCACGGGTCGGCGCGGAACTGATCCGCTTGCGCTTCCCAGCGTGCTTTGAACTCGGTTGAGGGCAAGCCCTGCCAATCGCCGCGTGAGACTTCGCGCAGGCGCTCGTCCACGATCAGCATCGCGCCGGTCGAGCGCGCGATCGACTCGCCCATGGCCCGCGCACGCGCAAGGTGCGAACTGCGCACGAAGGCCGGCGGGCTGCCACGCTCGCCGAAGCGCGCTCCAAAGAGGCGCGTTTCTTCTTCTCCTTCGGGGGCGAGGGGCACATCCAGGCCTCCATAGGCACGCCCGCGCCAATCCGCGTGCACCTCGGCGTGCCGCACGAGCCACAGGGTCGAGCGGGTGCCGAGTGCCGCTTGCGGCACGGGGCGAGGGGCCTTCGGATCGGCGGGAATGACGGGTGCGGGGACGTTGATCTTCATCGGCGTAGCGGAGCGCGCGTGGCGCGGCTAGAGTCTGTGCCTCAGCGATCCGCCATCCAAGCGAGAAACTATGCCCAAGATCACCTTCGCCAACACCGGTAAGAGCTATGAGTGCGCCAGCGGCAAGAACTTCATGGAGTTCTGCGATGAATCTGGTGCGCCGCACGACTTTGGCTGCACGGTAGGCAGCTGTGGCACCTGTGTGTGCGTGGTTGAGCCGGCTGCGAATGTGTCGCCGGCCACCAAGGACGAGAAGGACACGGTCGAGATGTGCACCTCGACGGCTGGTGCGCGCCTGGGTTGCCAGTTCAAGGTCCTCGGCGACATCGTCATCCGTCCCGCGTGAGTTCCATGCGGGTTGCGGTGGTCCTGTCTGGGTGCGGGTACCTCGACGGTAGTGAGGTGCACGAAGCAGTGTTGTTGCTGTTGGCGCTTGATCGCGTTGGCGTAACGGTTGACTGCTACGCTCCAGACAAGCCGCAACGCGCCGTGGTCGAGCACGCGCCTACAGGCAAGGCAGTGTCAGGTGCAACAGCGCCGGCTGCGCGCAATGTGCTGCAAGAATCGGCCCGTATTGCGCGTGGCAAGGTGCAGAGCCTGGCCCAGTTGGATGTCGCGCAGTACGACGCGTTGGCCTTCCCCGGTGGCTATGGTGCAGCGCAGAACTTGTGTGATTTCGCGCTGCGCAATGTCGTGCAGCACGAGCCAGTCGAGGTCGATGCCGAGTGTCTACGCGTGGTGCGCGCGGCGCATGCGGCGCGCATTCCGCTGTTGGCGTTGTGCATTGCGCCGGCGCTCGTGGCGAGTGCTCTGTCTGGAACAGCTTTGCGTCTCACCATCGGTAATGATGCAGCGACAGCAGCAGCGCTTGAGGCGCTTGGCGCCACGCATGTTCCCTGCCGGGTGCACGAGTGTTGTGTAGACACCGAGCACCGCATCGTGAGCGCACCGGCGTACATGTACCACGCCTCCATCGCGCAAGTGGCGCGAGGCATCGACTCAGCGGTGTTTGAGTTGCTGCGGCTTGTTCGGACCTAGCCTCCGCGCGACCACGTCAACCAACTGGGCGCGCGTTCATTCAAGAACACATCCGCGCCCGCGCGTGTGCCAGCACCCGACATCGCGCAGCCGAGGCACACACCCAACAGCAGCCAACACTGCGGCAACTGCGCATCCGGGACCACGAAGATTCCGTTCAAGAACAGGAAGGCACCTGCGTAGCCCAGCGGGCGCACAAAGGCACCGAGGAACAACCCGATGCCGATCAGCAGTTCACCAAAGCACACCAGTTGTGCGAAGAACCACGGGTGCTTGAGCACGACAGCTTCGCCCCATGCGCGCGCCATGCTGGGTGCTTCGCTCCACGCACTCGCCGT